>DYJF01000018.1:0-8925 GCA_020723205.1 Bdellovibrio sp. | reverse complement strand
GAGCCGCCGCCACACGTCGTCTTCATATTCGCGACGACGGAGGCGCATAAGATACCCGCGACCATCCTGTCGCGCTGCCAGCGCTATGACTTCAGGAGGATCCCGGCTCTTAAGATCGCGGAGACGCTCTCGTCGATTGCCAAGGAGGAGGGCGTTTCGATAGACGGCGAGTCGCTTTCTTTGATAGCGCGCGAGGCCACCGGTTCGATGCGCGACGCCGAGTCCCTTATGGACCAGGCGATAGCGTTCGCCGGCAAAAAGGTCGCGACAGAACAGATAAAGGAGATGCTCGGCTTTTTGGACAGGAAGCTTCTCTTCGACATGCTGGGGGCCGTCTTTGCCAAGGACGTTAAAAAGGCGCTTTCACTCTTGGACGAGGTCTTTGAGACCGGCGCCGATCTGTCGCGGTTCGCCATGGACGTGCTGGCGTGTCTCCGTCATATGCTGGTGATAAAAGAGTGCGGTTTTGAAAAGAACCTCCTTGATCTGCCGGGCGACGAGGCGGAAGCGCTGAATGGTTTCTCTTCGCAGAAGGGCGCTGAAGAGCTTCACCAGATGTTCGCTCTCTGGTACGCCTCTGCCGACAACATCGCAAGGTCGTCGTTTCCCAAGATGCTGCTGGAGGTGCTTATCATGCGCCTTTCGCGTGTGGAACCGGTGAGGCCGGTAGCGGAACTGATGGAGGAGATCGAAGCGCTGACGGCGGGATGCGAAAAACAAGACACGAGACACAAGACGCAAGACAAAAAAGCAGACACGAGACACGAGACACAAGACAAAAAAGCAGACACGAGACACAAGACGCAAGACCTAGATGAACACAAAACATTGGACACGGGACGCGGGACGAACTGGGACGGTTTTATGAAATGGCTCTCCGTCAACCGGCCGCAGATAGCGTCTATATTCCAGCACGGGACGGTCGCGTCCTTCTCCGGCGACGATCTGGAGATGGCCTTCGACAGCCGCTTCTATGCCGAAATGCTCCTGGAAGCGGACCGGAAGACGCAGGTGGACGAGCTTTTGAGGACGTTCTTCAAGAGACCGGTCCGATTGGCGGTCAAGAGCGGCAACGGCGGAAGGGAAGAGGCGCCGAAAGCGGAACAGCCGGCAAAACAGGCCGCTAATCAGGAACGCAAGAAGGCGCTGACGAAAGAGGCGCTTGAAACTGACATTGTCCGCGAGGCGGCCGACATATTGAACGCGAAGGTTCATGACGTGCGTGTCGGTGAGGATAAGGAGGAGTGAAAGGCCTCTAGTCACCCATGAGCGTTACGATCTCAAATCTTATCCACGTACTCACAAAACTTCCCGGTATCGGGGAGAAGACGGCGACCCGGCTCGCGTTCTTCATCTTGAGGCAGCCGCCGCAATACGCGGAGGCACTCGCAAAGGCGCTCGTTGACGTGAAGGAAAAGGTGACTTTTTGCTCGGTCTGTCTTGATCTCACCGAGCGCGACCCGTGCGAGATCTGCAGCGATACTCGCCGCGACGCTTCGCTCATCTGCGTCGTCGAAGAGCCGTCCGACGTGCTGGCGGTGGAAAAGACGAAGCAGTTCAGAGGGAGATACCATATCCTGCACGGCGCGATAAGTCCGCTGGACGGTATCGGGCCGGACGACATAAAAATAGCCGAGCTTCTGAAGCGCATCGGATCTTCGGACATAAAGGAAGTGATCGTCGCCACGAATGCGTCCGTGGAGGGGGAGACCACCGCGCTCTATCTCGCAAAAATTCTGAAACCTAAGGGGATAAAGCTTTCGAGGATAGCGTCCGGGGTTCCGATCGGCAGCAATCTGGAATATATAGACGCATCCACATTGAGCCGCGCCTTTGAAGCGAGAAGACAATTGTAATTCAGCCGCCGGATCGGGGGTTTTATGAATCTGGATTTCATCTATAAAAGAAGAAGCGTGCGCAAGTTCAAGCCGGAGCCGGTTTCCGACGCGCTTTTGGACGAGATAATGAAGGCCGCTATGGCGGCACCGTCCGGCAGGAACCATCAGCCGTGGGAGTTCATCATAGTGAGGGACGAGAAGGCGCGGCACGGCATTGCGAAGAATCACGCGAACGCGCAGATGGCCAAAGAGTCGCCCGTCGTCATCGCGGTTTTGGGCAAGAAGGACGAGAAGTGGCACGTCCACGACTGCGCGGCCGCCACCGAGAATATCCTGCTGGCCGCGGCCAATCTGGGGCTTGGCGCGGTCTGGTGCGGCATGGATGAGGAGCGCCAGCGGCCGATCAAAGAACTTCGGGATGTCCCCGACGGGTACTGGATATTCTCTCTCATCCCGCTCGGGTTCGCCGCCGAGACCCCGCCTCCGCGCACGAACTACAAGCCGGAAAAGGTCCACTGGGAGAGATTTTAGACCCGTTTGCCCTGAGCTTGACGAAGGGCGAAGTGTTCATGGTTCGACAAGCTCACCATGAACGGTTATACATTTTTATATGAAACTGCTTCTTATCGTACCTCGAAAGAACAAGCACGAGCGGGAGTTTTTCGACTTCCGCTTTGTGGCCTCTTTCATCGGGATGCGACCGGGTTTCTGGGGAGTGCCGCTCGCGGCCCCGACAGTTGCGGCGCTGACGCCGCGCGACGTGGACGTCCGTATCGTCGACGAGAACGTGGAGCCGGTGCCGTTCGACTGCGATGCAGAGCTCGTCGGCATTACTGTCATGACGCTTCAGGCCCTGCGCGCCTATGAGATCGCCGACGAGTTCAGAAGGCGGGGGAAGAAGGTCATATTGGGGGGCGTCCACGTCTCGATGCTCCCTGACGAGGCGCTTGCCCATGCGGACAGCGTCTTTGTGGGCGAGGCGGAAGGGCGCTGGCAGGAGGTGGTCGAGGACGCGAAAAGCGGGAAACTCAAGCGCGTCTATAGGTCCGCGGACGCCACCGTCAAACCGGACATGTCAACCTCCCCGGTGCCGCGGCGCGACCTCTTGAAGAACGAGGTCTATGTCGCCAATCTTATGCAGACATCGCGCGGCTGCCCGTTCGACTGCGACTTCTGCACCGTGCAGGATTTTTTGGGCTCGAAGATGCGCTACAAGGCAGCGGCGCAAATCAAGGACGAGATCGAGAACATCTACGAGATCGCCGTCCACAACAATTATATAAAACAGCTTTTCATAACGGACGACAATCTCGTCGGCAACCGGGCCCGCATCAAAGAACTTCTGGCGGGGGCGCTGATCCCCATGAACAAAAAGCGCGATATCAAGGGCTGGACCTGCCAGTGTTCGGTGAACGTGGCAAAGGACGATGAGGTGCTGTCGATGATGCGCGAGGCCGGCTGCCAGCACATCTTCATAGGTTTCGAGTCCGTTTCGCACAAGAACCTTTCGCACCTTGGAAAGAACATAAACAAGGCGTCGGATTACGGCGAGGCGATCAGAAAGATAAGGTCCCATGGCATTGACGTCATCGGCTCCTTCATCTTGGGCAACGACGGCGACGATGTTTCGTCGTTCAAGGAGCTTGTCGACTTCATCGACTGTAACGCGCTCCTCGACAATCTCATAAACATACTTGTGCCGTTCCCCGGAACGAAGCTCTTCGCCCGTTTCAAGGAGGAAGGGCGCATCCTGCATTACGACTGGTCGAAATACGATCTGGGGCACGTCGTATTCCGTCCGAAGCTCATGACCCCCGAGGAGCTGGAAGAGGGCTACATCTGGGTCCATCAGGAGGTCTACAAATTGAGGCGGCTCCACAAAAAGTTGAGATACCATATCTGGAAGCCGGGGAAGAACACGCTGCCTCTGAGTTTCCGTTTCAAGTTCGCGGCACGGCTCCTCTCGTACCTGTCCCTTTCCGACTGGGACCGCACCTCGTTCATCATGAGGTCCGTACCCGACATCTTCAATCCCAACCTCGACATGCAGGTCTCGAACATAGTGAATTGCATGGACCATCAGGATTTCGCGCGGAGATTAAGGAAACAGCGGCAAGTCCGATCAAAGGAACTTGAAGCATCTTTCCCCCCTCCTTTGTAAGGAGGGGGAGGGGAGGTAGATCTACCCCACCTAACCTCCCCTTACAAAGGGGAGGTATTGTCGGGACCGAACAGCTTTGCTTTGAAGAGATGAATATCTCCGTCCTCTTTCTTCCCCGTTCTTGCAAAAAGTTTCCCCAATGCTTCGTGGCATTCCGCGAAGGTCGGTTTCAAGTTGAGCGCTTTTTTATATGATATGACCGCGTCGCGTTCCCTGCCGTCTTGCTCGTGCGCGCGTCCCACCGCGTAGTGAAGCTTTGCAGATCCCGGGGTCGCGCGTATCGCATCGCGAAGATATCTTCTTCTCGCGCCGTTCTCCGCGGGATCGGCTGCGATAACGCCGCGCTCGGCCAGCACCTCTTCGATGATCCGGTTTATGTCGGAAGGATCGCCGGTTCCCGCCTGCGCGTCCAGTTTGATCATGGTTCTCGCTGTCGAGCGGACGTTCAAAGCGCCGGGATCGAGCGTGATGTAGCGATCGAAATGATAGAGCGCTTTATCGGCTCTGTTCAACCTGTAGGCGAAGATCATCCCCAGATTGTAATGCGCCTTGGCGTGTGAAGGGTCGTTCTTAAGGACGCGTTCGTAATCTGCGACGGCTCTCTCATGGTTCTCCGCCTTCTGGAACGCGAGCGCGCGAAGGTACCTCGCCTCCGTGTTCTTGGGGTCCATCTCAAGCACCATTGAAAGGTCGGAGACGGATTGTGCGACGCTTCCCGACCTTATCGATTCCCTGCTTTGCGCCAAGTCGTCGCTGAAAATATTTTTGAAGCGTCCGCCGCCGGTCGTGGCGCACGAGCAAGCCGTTACGAGGAGCACCGACGTCAGGAACCATTTTTTCATAGCGGACTCATTCCATTATGTCGTATCCGGGCCGCTCTTCTGTCCGTTCGGCCGACATCGGCGCGGAGCGGTCGGCGAAGCGTATTATGTCGCCCGCTTTGGGACGGGCCCCTGTGATCTTCGCCCTTGTGTATTTCCGATCGACGAAGACGGCATGAGCGGTCCCGATCCCGCTTTCGACGAGACCTATGACCTGATTGGTTTCCGGATCCGTCAGCACTTTTTTAATGGCGCTGACGGTGAAGCGGTCCCCCGTGTTCACGCCCTCGGCGCTCCCCGCGTTGAAATATATCATGTCTCCTTCGGTCTCGATTATGCGCGCCAGCCACGTGTACTGTTCGACTTGTCTGTCTATCATGCCGAGGACGAAGCCGACTGCGTCGGCTATCGCCGCCCTTGTGGCCTTGCCCAGAGGCGTCTTGTGGAACGCGTCTCCGCCGAAATCTATCATCTTGTAATCGAACTTAGCGCCCACCGCCTTGTCCCACGCCTTTCCCTGCGAGCGGTGCGAATAGAGTATCTCGCCGGTCCTCGTGTCCACGATGCGCAGGTCCATCCCGACGTGGGCCGCCTGAATGTCGCCGCCGAACTTGACGCCGAATATCTTGGCTCCCACGCCGGCCCCGACCTGACGCTCTTCGAATTCGGTGACCTCGCCGACTATCAGGTAATCGACGCCGAGAAGATGGCCCGCCGGGGTCTTGGTCATGTTGGTCAGAAGATGCGATTCGCCCAGCTCCTGCTCTATCAACACCTTCGAAAGTATGGCGCGCTCCACCACGACCACGCGGCCGGTCTTTATGA
The DNA here is from genome assembly GCA_020723205.1 of Bdellovibrio sp. Classification (GTDB taxonomy): domain Bacteria; phylum UBA10199; class UBA10199; order 2-02-FULL-44-16; family DYJF01; genus DYJF01. Next base: position 3,280 of record DYJF01000018.1, on the reverse strand, counting down.
GTTCCGTCACGAGCTGCGCCGAGAGACCGCCGCCGATGTTCCAGCCGCCGTAGACGGAGGCGAAGCGGTCGGTGGTGCCGAAGCTCGCAACCGCGACCCTCGCCTTCGGGCCCTGTTTGGAAATGCCGTTCTGCAGCGCCGCGGAGTCGGCCGCTGCGGCGAGTGAAAGCAAGATCGCCATAAATGCAAAGAATGTTCTTGCCGTTACGGACACGGGTTATCGTCTCCCTGTTTTATTATCTGGACGTTCACGTCGGAATTTATAGTGCCGTGGTTGTCGGTGACGTTGAGCTCCTCGGTGCCCGCGTTTATCACGACGTCGTTGTCCCCGTTGCTGTTCCCGCCGCCGATCTCCCGGAGCCGGACCCTTGTCTGCTGGACCGGCGTGCACGTGGGCTGCGTCTGGACGTTCTTCCATATCTGGGCGCGCACGACGAACTCCTCGTCCTGCTGTTTTACGCGCATGCGGCGCAGGTTTTCGAGCATGGTCGCGTCGGAGCCCCGCGCGTCTCCGGCTGCGGCGCACACAAGGACGAAAGCGATGATCGTAAGCGATGCGGACCTCATCTGTTCATGTCTCCCAAAACGATCGTGGAATTGATGGTGGCGTCGATCGTGTTGTTGTTCGAGGCCGACTCCGTCCTGATGTCGAGCCGTTCGTGGCCGACACGGATGTTCATGTCGCCGAAGACGCTGTTCTTGACGTCCCCCGCGCGGATGTTCCTGCCGCCGGAAGAGTTCGGCCGCGGGGCGTAGGCGGAGCCCGCGTCGGAGAAGGAATAGTTCCTCTCCGCCTCCGCCTGACAATTCTCAAGGCAGAGGGCGCCAGCCGTTGAGGGGACAAAAAGCAGAAGCGCCAATACCATCCTTAACATCGTGAACCTCCTTATCTTCTGTTACTCTGTGTCTCTGCGTCTCTGCGGCTGACCATGTCTTTTTATCTTCTCGGCGACGGTCGGGAAAAGCCCCGGGCGGAAGGGGGCCGCCGCCCGGGACATCCCAAAGAATTACTTGAGCTGGTCCCCGAACGAAGTGAGATTTACCGACGAAGTGTCTATCGTGTTGTTGCTGCCGTTGACCCCGCTCGAGAAATTCGTTCCGTTATAGATCTGGTTGAAATCGCCCAGGTTGGAGTTCCTGATATCGCCCGATACGGCTATGTCGGACGAATTTACCCGCTTCGTTCCGCCCACGGATTCCGAGGTGGAGAGGTCGTAGGCCCTCATGTCCTGCATGGAGTTGTCCACGCTGTGGTTCGACATGTCGCGGCTGTCGAACGTGTTGAAGCTGTCCTTGATGGAGCGGTCCTGACGGTTGTCGGAGAGGTTGCGGCTGTCTACCGTCGTGTTGTAGCTGTCGGCCGCGTGCGTTGAGCGGTCCTGACGGTTGTCGTAGCGCTGGTTGTAGGTGTTGCGGTTGTAGCTGCTGCGCTCGCTTACGTTGACGCTGCTGTCATTGTGGCTGTTAGTGTTGACGTTCGCGGTCGTGTCTATAAGCCACGCGTTTGAGTTTCCCGCAAGACCCATTACAAGGCCCGCGGCCATTCCCACTGCCACTGCTTTCTTCATCCCATCCTCCTTTTGGTTAAAGTGTCGGTTGCATGCGGACGAATGACATAGCAACCGCTGTGCCAAGAGGGGACGTCTTGTTTTTTATGGATTTTTTTATCTCGAACGCGCGCGGAAGTGCAGCGTTTTCATGCACACCGACCGTTTTTCATGCAACGCTTCATTCCACCGTGACGCTCTTTGCGAGGTTGCGCGGCTTGTCTATGGATTTGCCGCGAAGGTCGGCCAGATGATAGGCGAAAAGCTGCAGCGGCACCGCCATGAGGATGGGGGTCAGAAACCATGTCGTCTTGGGGACGTATATCACGTGATCGGCCAGACGAGCTATCTCCTTGTTGCCGGCGGTCGTCACCGCAATGACGGTCGCGCGCCTCGCTTTCACCTCTTCTATGTTGGAGATGGTCTTATCATAAGTGCGCGGATCGTCGGGGACCAGCACCACGACGGGCGTTCCCTTGTCTATCAGCGCGATGGGCCCGTGCTTCATCTCGCCGGCCGGATATCCTTCGGCCCACTGGTAGGATATCTCCTTGAGCTTCAATGCGCCCTCGAGAGCGATAGGGTAGTTGGCGCCGCGGCCCAGAAAGAGGAACCCCTCGCTTTTCGTGAAACGGCGCGCGATCTTTCTTATCTCGTCGCTCCTTCGCAGTATGCTCTGTATCTGGCGCGGCAGCTCCAAGAGCCGCGTCGAGATAGCCCTGAAATCCTCCTTGGAGATCTTTCCGTGGAGGTCGGCTATGTAGAGCCCCAGGAAGCAAAGTACCGCAAGCTGCGTTGTGAAGGCCTTCGTGGATGCGACGCCTATCTCCAGCCCGGCCCGCGTGAGTATGGCGGCGTCCGCCTCGCGCACTATGGAGCTTCCCATGATATTGGATATTGCGAGCACCGGCGAACCGTTCTTCTTTGCGAGCTTAAGCGCCGCAAGCGTGTCGGCGGTCTCTCCCGATTGCGAGACGGCGATGGTCAGTCCGCAGGGATCGGTGAAAAAATTGCGATAGCGGTATTCGGAAGCGGTCTCCACTACGACCGGCAGTCCGCACATGTCTCCCAGAAGATATTCGCCGGTCAGCGCCGCGTGATAGGACGTGCCGCATGCGACCATCGTTATCTGACGGAGGCATCCCATGATCTTCTTGAGCTTTTTTTCGGCCCCGTCCAGCGATATGCAGCGTTCGTCGGGGAAGATGCGGCCGCGCAGCGTGTCCCGAACCGCGTGCGCCTGCTCGAATATCTCCTTCAGCATGAAGTGCTTAAAGCCCTCTTTTTCGGCGACGCCTGCGCTCCATTTGATCTCGCGGCAGTCTCTCTCTTTCCTTTTTCCGTCCCTGTCCCATATCTCGTGGCCGTCGCGCGTTACGACGCCGATATCACCGTCAAAGACCTCCGCTATCCGTTTGGTCTGCGGCAGGATCGCAGGAATGTCGGAGGCGATCCACTGCTCGCCCTCTCCGCACCCTATGAGAAGGGGGCTTCCCTGCCTTGCGATGAAGATGCGGTCGGGCGTGAGCCGGCAGAAGACGATCACGGCGTAAGAACCTTTCAGTTCCTTTACCGTGCGGCGGAGGGCGTCCAGCGGCTTTCGCCCCCTGCCTATCTCCATCTGTATGAGATGAGCGATCACCTCGGTGTCGGTCTCGGATTTAAAGCGGCGTCCCGCCCTGATCGCGCGGCGCCTTAGCTCCACGTAGTTCTCGATGATGCCGTTGTGGACG
>DYJF01000017.1:26671-36285 GCA_020723205.1 Bdellovibrio sp. | reverse complement strand
ATGTTCCGGAGAGCCGCATCGTGAACGTGGACCGTTCGCGGCTGGTCATCTCGCCGACCGCGGTCACCACTACGAAATACAACGACGAGTGTCCGGCCACGCTCAACGACCTCGATGAACTCTTGGGCGGCGTCGCGGTCAACGAACGCACCGGACTCGCTCGCGCGGTGATGCTCAAAGAGCGGGAAGGCGTCCCCATCGGGCCCTTCTCATTCGGCGGAAAACGCAGCGGGGACGCAAACGACAGGATACGCCACGAGCTTCGCCGCGAGCTTAGGGGACTAAGAACGTTCTGCTCGTTCCTCGACTGCTCAGCGATGTCGGACGAACAGACCGCCGATATCTTTGTATCGGAGGACGAACGCACCGGCCACCTGCTTCACTACATACTGCGCACGGAGAACACTCTGGATGCGCTCAAAGTGCCGGTCGATGCGGCCGCATACGATCCCGCGAAATGGAACCCCTTGTTCGCCAACACCGCGTTCAGCATGACGACCAAGCGCGACGCGTTCTGGGCCTCCGCCATCCTCAAACGGCTCTCCGACGAAGCGATCGCGGCGATAGTGAAAGAGGCCAAGTATTCGAACGGCGAAATCCAGGCGACGCAGATCGCAATGTTGAAGGACAGGAGGGACAAGACGGCCGAGTACTGGCTCTCTAAGCTCTCCCCGCTGACGAACTTCGGGCTGACCGGAACCGCATCCGGGGAGATTTTGCTCTCTTTCGACGATCTCACTGGAGGGAACTTCTATCGCTACCGCCTCCGCACGGAGCGCGGCCGCGCGGTCCTCAAGGACTGGACGGACACGTCGGAGAGGATCGCGCGCATCGAAAGCGATGTCGCTCGCCGCATCAGAGGCAAGCGCCTCTACGTTCTGGAGCTTCAGGTGAAGAAAACGGGCGATGAATGGTGGCTTCCGCCCGTGGACGTTTTTTTGAAGCGCACCTCCGACGGCACGATCACGCTGATGGGGATCGCACGGAGATATCGGTGATCAGTTTTCATCGTTTCATAATCGCATTTCTATCGCCATTCCATCGCATTATCATCGCAGTTAAAACCAGAGAACAGAGAGCGGAGCGAGAGAACAGAGAACCGTGAACCGAGCAACAGAGCGAAGAGAAGAGAGTTCACGGAAGTGCTCTTATCTGCACGTAAGCCAGGCGAAGGCGGGATTTGAGCGATTCAAGATCCGCTACTTCAATAAGCCCAAAGGCGTGTGCGAGATCAAGCGCAGCCGCAACCTCGGCGATTGAGCCGAGCGAAATGCGGAAGAAGAAGCGGCGTTCGCGTTTGTATCTGCTCTTGCCGTTGCCTTCAGATAGATTGAGAACCGCGGAAGTTGCTGCGCGGCGCAGATGATCAACAAGATCACCGTGGCCCTTGGGCCACCTGGCCACTCTCCTTGCAACCTCCTCCGCAATGAAGACTAACTGCCTGTAGCACTCCAGTTTTTCGTGACTCATTGTTCCTCCTTTTGGTTTGTCATTTTTTACTGCCCTCCACCCTTCATGAGAGGGCAGTAAAAAATGACAAACTAAGGAGGTAAGTATGCTGCACGAAAAACTGGAATGCTATCGTAGGGCAGTAAAGTTGGCAGAGGAGTTAAGCAAGGAGGGTGCCAGGTGGCCCCGCGGGCTCGGCTATCTATACGATCAGCTGCGCCGCGCCATCGCGTCCGTGGTTCTCAATACCGCAGAAGGCAACGCCCGCAGAAGCGTTACTGAACGTCGGCGCTTCTTCGAAATCGCCAGGGCTTCTGCAGTTGAGGTGTCCGCCTGCATCGATCTTGCTACTTCCTTCGGCGCGATGCCACCACTTGCTGCAAACTCGGTGAAGGCCCGCCTCACGGAGATCAGCAAGATGCTGTGGGCTCTCATTCGGTAGGATCTGCCCCCCTAAAAGGCATCCGACGCCTTTTCGAGATACCGGGCTAGGAGATTTTCCGCGACAAAGCGACGGTAATCGGCTGTCGAACGGATGTCGTCTATCGGAGCGATCTCAGCCGCAAGTGTTCTCTTCGCTTCGTCCACCGCAAATGAGTCAAGCTTTTTCCCCTTCAGGAAAGCTTCCGTCTTCGGTGCGCGGACTGCGGTCGGCGCCACGCTTCCAAGCGCAATGGCGATGTCGTTGACTGCGCCGCCCGCGATCTTCGCGCGGACACAGAGCGCGACCTTGGAGATCGCCTGCGCCTTGCGCGTCCCTATCTTGTAAAATCCCGCCTTCTCATCCGGCCCGTGTTTGGGAATTATTATCCTTGTCAGGAGCTCGTCCGGCTTGAGCGCGGTCTTTCTGTAGGAGAGATAGAATTCCCTTAGAGGAACGTGCCGCCTTCCCGATAAGTTCGCAAGCTCGACCTTCGCGTCAAACGCCATGAGCACCGGCGGCGTGTCGCCCGCCGGGCTCGCATTCACAATGTTGCCGCCTATCGTCCCGCGGTTCTGTATCTGGACGGCGCCCACAGTCCTGCACGCATCGACCAGGACAGGACAATAGCGCCTGACGATATTGCTCTCGATCAGCATCGAATGCGTCACGGCGGCGCCGATCTCGATCACATTCTCCCTTTGAATGATGAGCCGGATCTCTTCGAGCGCCCCGATATCGATGACGCCTTCAGGCATGCGGCCGCCCATCCTCCACTGGACGATGAGGTCGGTCCCGCCCGCGAGCAATGGAAAGCGCGTATCGGGGTCGGCAAGGAGGCCAAGCGCCTCGATCAGATTTTCACATTTGAAGTAGCGCATCTTTCAATCGCTTCTATTATCTTCGCGTATCCCGTGCACCTGCAGAGATTTCCTGCGACCGCCTGCCTTATCTCGTCATGCGTCGGCCTTGGATTCTTTTTGAGCAGCGCATATGCCGCCATAATCATCCCCGGCGTGCAGATCCCGCATTGCGAGGCGCCGCATTCCAGAAAATATTCCTGCAGCGGATGGAGCTTCTTTTTTCCGCCTATGCCTTCGATCGTAGTGATATCGTCGCCGTCATTCAGTTGACCGAACAAGATCAGACAGGAATTAACGACCTCGCCGTTCAAAATAACCGAGCACGCGCCGCACTCCCCCTCTCCGCAACCTTCTTTAGTTCCGGTGAGCTTCAAAGTTTCGCGCAGGACATCCAGAACGCGGGAGGCGGCATGCGCCTTGACTTTCTTGCGCTTGCCGTTGACGATGAGTGCTATGCTTTTTCCCATATTTCATCTTCCCGTCCATGGTGAGCTTGTCGAACCATGAACAGCCGATACTCTGGTTCGTCCTTCGACAAGCTCAGGACGAACGGAAATGTTTTTTCTTACACTCCTCAAATAGACGTTCCGGCGTTGCCGGGATCTCCGAGATCCTTATCCCCGTGGCGTTGGCTATCGCGTTGACGACCGCCGGCGCCGCACCGTCGTGCGGCAGCTCTCCCACACCTTTTGCACCGAGAGGCCCGTGTGAGAACGGGTGCTCAACCGTGATCAATTCCAAAAAGGGCGTGTCCATCGTCGTAGGGATGATATATGTCTGGAACCTGTTGTTCAGGAGTTTCCCCCCGTCGTAGCGGTTATCCTCCATGAGCGCCCAACCCAGCGCCTGAAGCGTTCCCCCTTCGATCTGGCCCTCTACCATCTGCGGATTGACGGCGCGCCCCACATCATGCGCCATGTACATGCGTTCCACTTTTATCTCGAAAGTGTCCTTATCCACTTCGACCTCTGCGACGTCGCATCCCCATGAATATGCTGCATATGCATCGCCGTGATACGTCGTGTCGTCCCAGTGAATGCCGGGCGTGGGCTCGTACGCTTCGATGATCGTGAGCGGCCCTCTTTTCTTCAAAAATGAACCGGCCAGGGAACGAAAATCGCCATGATCCCTTCCGGCCGCTTCGGATAGACGCCTTTTCATTTCCTCTGCGCATACGCAAAGGACCTTTCCTATGACCATCGTAACGCGCGACGCGACGGTCGGGCCGCTGTCGGGCACCTTAGAAGTGTCCGGCGTTTCGACCCTCACGCAGGATAACGGCACGCCCAGACACTCGGCGACGATCTGCGGCAAAACCGTGTGCGCCCCCTGCCCCATCTCGGTGCAGCCGGTGAGAACGGTCAGCTTTCCGTCCCTTTCGAGGCGGATGCCGGCCTTTCCCTTCATCTTCGCCTCTCCGCTTCCCGTGAATCCCCCGCCGTGCATGAAAAGAGATATGCCGATCCCCCTGACCGTTCCCTCCCTTTGTAAGGGAGGGTCAGGGAGGGTAGATCGCACCTCTATCCCCTCCGACTCCCCCTTACAAAGGGGGAGAGATGCTCGCCACTTCCTTTCAAACCCGGAGGCTGCCGCCGCTTTTTCCAAACACTCCAGCGCTCCGACCGACTCCTTGAGGATCTGCCCCGTCGCCATCTCGTCGCCGACCTTCAGGCAATTTATCCTGCGAAGTTCCAGCGGAGACATCCCGATCTCTTCCGCTATCTTGTCCATATGCGCCTCGACGGCGAAGAGCGTCTGCGGAGCGCCGAACCCCCTGAACGCGCCGTTGGGCGGAGCGTTAGTGGCGAACGCCGCGCCCGCGATCCTCACGTTCGGACAGCGGTACGGGCCGGCAGAATGCAGAAAGCCGCGCGAAAGAACGACGGGCGTGAGCGTCGTGTACGCGCCCGCGTCGAGCTCGATCCCGATATCCATCGCAACCAGCATTCCATTCTTTTTAACGCCGGTCCTGTGGCGAACGACGGACGGATGACGCTTCGTCGTAACGTTCATGTCCTCGTTCCTGTCATAGATCATCTTGACCGGTCTTTTCGCCTTTAGTGCAAGGACCGACGCGTAGCCAGCCAGGACGGAGGGATAGTCCTCCTTGCCCCCGAACGCGCCGCCGACGGTCGCCTGCTTAACGGACAATTTCGTTTCGGACATCCCCAGGAGCCGCTCGAGCGCCTTCAAGATATAGAACGGACACTGCATCGACCCGACCAGATCGACCCCGCCGCCCTTTCCGGGAGACGCTATGATTCCCTGCGGCTCGATGTATGCCTGCTCCTGCGCTCCGGTGCGATAGACCCCTTCGACTATTGCATCGGAATCCTTGAATCCGGCGCTCACGTCCCCCTTGTCGATCTTATAACGGGAAATGACGTTGTCACTTCCGTGTATGACGCGTTTTTTCGCCTTCGAATCTTCTATCGTAAGTACCGGCTGCCACTCTTCATATCTTATTTCGACATGACGGCGGGCGTCTTCCGCCATTTTTTTTGTAGGGGCGGCGATAAGAACGATCGCCTCGCCGATGTGCCTTATCTCATCGTGGACCAAAAGCGGCATGTCCTCTTCGATCATCGTCACGACGTTTCTTCCCGGGATATCGTGCCGATCTGCGACGACGACCTTTTTCCAATTGAACCGAGGATCGAAAACCACGGAGAGAACCTTGCCGGAGGGGATGGTCGTACGGACGGCGACGCCGTGCCACATGCCGGGCATGACGATATCGTCGACATAAAGCGCCCTGCCGGTGACCTTTTCGCGTCCGTCGAGGCGAACAGCGTTTTGTCCCACGACCCCCATAAAAGCCCCCTCATGTACATTTAAAGATGAAAATGGGTGAAAATCAAGGGAAAGAAATGCTTGCCAACCAGAAGTTAAAATCCTAAGCACTAATATCTAAATTCTAAACAAATCCTAATAACCAAAATTCAAATGCTCTAAACGAAGGTGCCAAATTGAACATCGATTGTTTGGGTCATTTGGATTTGGAATTTTGAATTTGTTTAGGATTTAGGGTTTAGAATTTAGGATATTCGGAGGTTTTATGATCTCAACAGTTGATAAATATACAACGCTGCGGACAGCGAGGGCATCCGCTACGATCAGCGCATCGGCAAAGACGGTCTCATTGTGCAAACGAGGCAGAACCCCCAAAGGCAACGCGATAGAGATGGCGCGGGCGGCGGGGGTGCTGGCCGCGAAGAAGACGTATGAGCTCATCCCCTTCTGCCATCCTATACCGCTGGATCATATCGGCGTCGAGATCAAGTGCGCCGGGAATGTGATCGAGATACTGGCAAGCGCCGCCGCGGTCTCGAAGACAGGCGTCGAAATGGAGGCGCTGACCTCGGCGTCGGTCGCCGCGCTTACCATCTACGACATGCTCAAACCCGTCGATAAGAATATTTCCATCTCAAACATAAGATTGGTCGAGAAGCGGGGCGGCAAGAGCGATTTCAGCGGTGCCGCAAAGAATTTGAGGGCCGCTGTCGTGGTGACAAGCGATTCGAGATCGCAAAAGAAGAACAGGGACACGACCGGACCGCTGATAAAGAATCGGCTGAACGATCTGGGATTCAGGACCGCTTTGGTCATCATCACACCCGACTGCCAAAAGGACATAAGTCATGCGCTCAAAAAATGCTGCGGCAACGGATACGATCTTGTCGTCACAACGGGCGGCACGGGGATCGGCCCGCGAGACGTCACGGTCGAAGCGACGCGCGACGTTATCGACAAAGAAATATCAGGCATCTCCGAGGCGATAAGAAGTTATGGTCAAAAACGCACCCCGCTCTCCATGCTCTCGCGCGGCATAGCGGGGATAAGGGGAAGGACCATCATCATCAATCTTCCCGGCTCTCCGAGAGGGGTCGAGGAGTCGCTCAACGCGATCACGCCCGGAATACTGCACGCGTTCGATATGATGAAAGGCAAGGGGCATTGATCAAAGTGCGCTATCTCAGGATCTCCGTCACGGACCGCTGCAACCTGCGGTGCAGGTACTGCATGCCGAAGGGCCCTTTGAGGTCCGAGGCCGGCGACCGGCTTGCGCCGGAAGATATAGGCGCGGTGGTCGACGCGGCGATACCATTCGGGATAGACACGGTCCGCATCACGGGCGGAGAGCCGCTCGTGAGAAAAGAGACGGCCGAGATAATTAAAATGATATCCGCGAACGCATCCGTAAGGAACATCGCGCTTACCACGAACGGCACGCTCCTCGGGGAAAAAGCCGCGGAGTTGGAGGACGCAGGTCTCTCATCGGCCAACATCAGTCTCGACACGTTGAAGGCCGCCCGCTACCGCGAGATAAGCGGCGAGGAACTTCTATCCTCGGTTCTCTCCGGTATCAAAGCGGCGAAGGAACGCTTTTCGCCGGTGAAGATAAATTGCGTCGTCATGCGCCGCGTGAACGACGACGAGATCGGGGATTTTTGCAGGTTTGCGGACGACGAGGGCGTGGTCGTCAGGTTCATCGAGTTCATGCCGCACCTCGACTGCTCCATGGAGTTCTTCTATTCGAAGACGGAGATCATCGCCGATATCAGGGAACGCTTCGGAGAGATGACGGAGGTCGAAGGGCCGCAGGGACTGGGTCCCGCCAGATATTATAAAGCGGATGGACTGAAAAATCCCGTCGGGGTCATAGCGTCGGTGACCTCTCCCCCCTGTTTTTCGTGCAACCGTTTGCGACTGACATCGGACGGGCGCCTCCTGCCGTGCCTCTATTCCGCGGCGCATTTCGACCTGAAGCGGGAGCTGAAGGACGGTGGCAACATCGCCTACGTATTGAAGGCGGCCATCGACGCAAAGGGGCGTCTTTGCGCGCCCGCCCGTCTCAATATGAACATGGCGGAGCTTGGGGGCTAGATGGCAAGGGTCGTTTCAATAAATATCAGCGCCAAAAAGGGCGTAAAAAAAACGCCCGTCCCTTCGGCGAAACTTGTCGCAGGTACCGGCATCGATGGAGACGCGCACGCGGGAGGCGGCAAAAGGCAGGTGAGCTTGCTGGCTGTCGAGGATATCGAAAAGACCGGGCTTGCCGCAGGCGATTATGCGGAGAATATTACGGCTGAAGGGGTCGATTTCAGCGAATTACGGCTCGGCACACGGATCAAGATAGGCGCCGAAGTAATGCTCGAGATAAGCCGGTTCGGCAAGGAGTGCCATACCCGCTGCGCTGTATATAATGATGTGGGCGACTGCATAATGCCCAAAAAGGGCGTTTTTGCTGAAGTTATCCGGGGCGGCTCAATATCTTTTGGAGATGACATTGTCCTGATATGAAGATAGCGGACACCGTTTCAAAACTGTCTAAGAAACTTGTCTCGCCTGACGGTAAGCGCTACCGCGCGATCCTTTTGTCCGACACAAAAAAGATTGCGGCAAGATACGGGATGAAATTGAGAGAGGTCGAGATCGCGGCCCTTGAAGAAGAGATAATCCCCGAACACTATCAGCGGAATATCGGAACGATCGGGCTTGAGGGGCAAAGCGATCTTCTTTCTTCGAGAGTCGCCGTCATCGGAGCCGGAGGACTTGGCGGGACGGTCTTCGAGATCCTTGCGCGTTACGGCGTGGGCCGGATAACGATCGCCGACTTCGACAGGTTCGAAGAGAGCAACCTGAACCGCCAGCTCTTGAGCAATTGCAAAAATATCAAAATGAAGAAGGTCGCCTCCGCCGTCAAAAGAGGAAAACAGATCAATCCGGCCGTCGAAGTGACGACTTATTCGCAAAGACTCACGAAGAGCAACGCGCACAAGGCCATTGAAGGCGCGGACGTCGTTGCAGACTGCCTTGGTGGACTCCCCGACAGATTTATCGTTGAAGAGGCCGCGAAGAGACTGAAAGTCCCGATGGTCCACACTGCGCTTTCGGGATTCAAAGGTCAGCTCACGACGATCTTCCCCGAAGACGAGGGACTGAAGCTAATTTACGGTCCGCCGGACGAACTCCCCAAATGGGGAAGCGAGGCGTCGCTTGGAACACCTCCGTCCATGGTCGTCCATATGGCCTCGCTTCAGGCGCATGAGATAATCAAGGTGTTGCTCGGCCTTGCCGAATCGTTCCGGAACATGCTCCTGATGGTCGATCTCAATGAAGTAAAAATAAGGCAGTTCCAGTTGCGATCGGGGTCCCCCCGATAAGTGTCGGACACTTATGGGTACCCCCTTGCATCCCCTTAGCGCCGGTGATATAGAATCCGCGATATTCGGACAGGCGGGCGTAATTCAATGGCAGAATGGAAGCTTCCCAAGCTTCATACGTGGGTTCGATTCCCATCGCCCGCTCAAAAAAGAAAAGGCCGCCGCAAGGCGGTCTTTTTTTTGATGGGTGGTCAAGATTCTGGCGTTTCTTAGTTCAAAATGCTATCTAGTAAAATTGTTTCGGGGGAAACAATGAAGCTTCGCATCAAGAACATCTTCATAGTCTTAGGCGCGCTGGCGGTGGCAGTCATAGTGATCTACCTTTCGATCTCGAAGATCGTCCTCTCCGGTTTTGAAAAGGTAGAGAACGCCAGCATGGCGCGCAACGTCGAACGGGTCGTCAACGCCGTCAACAACAACATCGTCGAGATATCCCGTTCCACCGCCGATTATTCGAACTGGGATGACACCTACGATTTCGCGGTCGGCAAGAGCCCTTCGTATATCGAGACCAATCTTGCCGACGCCACGTTCACGTCGCTCAAGATAAACCTTTTCATGGTCTTCGACATCAACGGGCGGCTGGTATTCGGGAAGGCCTTCGACCTCAAGGAAGATAAGGAGATGCCCGTCCCTCCCGACGCAGTGAAAATCTTCGCTCCGCAGGGAGGATACTTCCAAAAGGCGCTCGAGGGCCTCTCCGGGATAATCGCC
>DYJF01000017.1:0-26645 GCA_020723205.1 Bdellovibrio sp. | reverse complement strand
GTGATGGGGCGGATTCTGAACGGCCACCTGATGGGCGAGCTGTCCAAGCTCACGAACGTCCCCGTCGAATCTTCTCCCCTTCGAGATATCGAACCCGGAAGCGACATGGCTGCGGCCATGGAGGGCATCTCTTCCGAAAAACCCCTCTTCATAAGAACGCTCGACCGCAACCGGATAGCCGGCTATGCGGCGCTCCGCGACATCAACGGCGAAACGGCGCTGCTTTTGAAGATAGAGCTTCCGCGCGAAATACACGCGCAGGGCCGAAAGAGCATCTTCTATCTTGCCATATCCGTAGGCCTCATCGGCACCGTGTTCATCTTTCTCATCATAGTGATCCTCGAAAGGTCAATAATCTCCCGCATAACCAGGTTGAGCCGGCACGCGAAGGAGATAGCGCAAAAGGGAGAGCTTAACAGGCGGATCAGCATGGGAGGCAACGACGAGATAACGACCCTCTCCGACAACATCAACATCATGCTCGATTCCGTGGGCCGCTCGCAGGCGTTTCTCCAGATAGTTGTGGATGCCCTGCCCGACCCGACAATGGTGATCGACCGCGAGTTCTGCATCAAGCTGGCCAACAAGGCCGTAAGAGATCAGTTCGGAGGCGATCCCGTCACCGCTTGCCTCAAGTGCCATCAGGTCTCTCACCACACCGATATCCCGTGCGCGAGCAAGGAAGATCCCTGTCCGATAAAGTTCGTCCTTGAAAGGAAACAGCCGATAACGATCGAACACACCCATTTTAACAAGGAAGGCAAACCCATCCACGTCGAGTTGACCGCCGCCCCTGTCTTTGACGATAACGGCGAGGTTGTGCAGATCATCGAATCGAGCCACGACATCACGGAGCGAAAACGCGCAGAACAGATGCTCAAGGACAGCGAGGAAAAATACCGGATCCTCTACGATTCGTCGCAGGACGCAATAATGACGCTCGCCCCACCCGACTGGATGTTCACTTCCGGCAATCCCGCCACGATAAAGCTTTTCGGAGCAAAGAACGAGGCGGAGTTTGTCTCGAAGGGACCGTGGGAGGTCTCACCCGAACATCAGCCGGACGGGACCCCCTCCTCCGCCAAGGCCAAGGAGATGATCGAAAAAGCGATGAAGGTCGGCTTTAACTTCTTCGAATGGACGCATAAGAGATTGAGCGGGGAGGATTTTTCAGCCACCGTTCTCCTCACAAGGGTGAGGTCCAAGGACAAGGAGTTTCTGCAGGCGACGGTGAGGGACGTAAGCAACCTTAAACGCGCAGAGCAGGAGATCCTGGAAAGCGAAGAACGCTTTAAGGCGATAACGACATCCGCGGGCGATGCCATCATCATATTGGACAACAACGGGAAATGCGCGTACTGGAACAACGCCGCCGAAAGGATATTCGGCTACTCCAAGGAGGAGATCCTCGGCTGGGACCTCCACATGATGCTCGCGCCCAAGGAGCTCTATCCCGAGTACCAGAAACATTTTCCGAGCTGGCAGAAGAGCGGGGAAGGCAGCGCGGTCGGCAAGACGATAGAGCTTCCGGCGTTGCGCAAGGACGGCGCCCGGCTCGACATGGAGCTCTCCCTCTCTTCAGTGAAGATCCGCGGCAAATGGAACGCCATCGGCATCATGCGCGACATCACGGCCCGCAAGGAATCGGAGAGGAAACTCAAGAAGGCCTATGACGACATTGTGCGAATAAGCGCGGTGAAAAGCGAGTTCACGTCCATGGTGTCGCACGAGCTGCGCACGCCGCTCACCTCCATACAGGAGGCGATAAGCATCGTCCTCGAGGGCATCGACGGACCGACGACCGAGGCACAGAACGAAACGCTTGGCGTCGCGAAGAAGAATATAGACCGGCTCGCCAATCTTATAAACAACGTGCTCGATTTCTCAAAACTCGAGTCGGGAAAGATAGAGATGCGCTTCAGGGAGGCGAACCTTGCCGACCTGCTCACCGAGATACACAAGATGATGAAACCGTCCGCAGACAAGAAGAAGATCGGCTTCGCTCTCGCTCTTCCGGCGGAGCCGATCGCGGCCGTATGCGATCCCGACCGGCTCAAACAGGTCGTCATCAACATCGTCAACAACGCTATAAGGTTTACCGGCGAGGGCGGCAGGATCGAGATCGGTGTAGCACGCCTCAACGAAGACACCGTCATAGAGGTCAGGGACACCGGCATAGGCATAAAGGAAGAGGACATGGCCAAGATATTCGAGCCGTTCGGACAGGTCTATCACGAGGGGCTTTGGAAGACCGGCGGCTCGGGGCTGGGACTGGCCATATGCAGACAGATAATGGAGCAGCACCACGGAAGCATTTCCGCCGAAAGCGTCTACGGCAAGGGCAGCAGTTTCTTCGTCACGATCCCGCCCGGCCTGCCAAAAGGCCCTTGATGGTCGTCAGCAGTTGTTCCGCATTATAGGGTTTCTTGACGAAACCGTGCGCCTTCAGATCGTCCAGACAGTATCTTTCGTCGCCCAGACTCGCAGAGAAGAATACTACGGGGATATTCTTGAGCTTGTCGTCGGCCGACATCGCCTTGAATATCTCGACTCCGGTGATGTGCGGCAGCCGGATATCCAAAAGTATCAGGTCCGGCAGGAACTCCACTATCTTCTCCATCGCTCCGTTACCGTCGTGGTAAAGTGATACTTCAAAACCCCAGACCTTGAGCCGCTTGGCTGTGAGATTCGCAAGGTCGATCTCGTCGTCGATGAGCATTATCTTTGCCATGTCGTCTCTCCCTCCAGTTATGATGCCGTCACAAGAAGACGTACCGCAATATAAAAAGTATCCCCAGAAGATACACGAGCCAGCTCACCTCTTTACCCTTACCTCCGAAAAGCTTCAAGAGCGGATAGCTTATGAACCCGATGGCGATACCGTCGGCGATGCTGTATGTGAAAGGTATCGCCACGATCGTCAGGAACGCCGGGACCGCCTCGAAGGGATCGTCCCACTCTATTTTTTTAATGCCCCACATCATCATGGAACCGACGAGTATCAGGGCCGGCGCCGTGACGGGATGGACCACAAGGCCGCTTTTCAGCGCAATACCGCCGCTTATCATCTCTACCAGCGGATAGAAAAAGACCGCGACGAGGAACAAAAGTCCAACGACGACCGCGACAAGCCCGGTCCTTCCACCGGCTTTGACGCCGGCTATGGATTCGATGTACGCGAGCGTCGTGGACGTCCCCATCGCCGCGCCGACGGTCGTAGCGGTTGCGTCGGCCATGAGCGCCTGCGAGGCGCGCGGCATCTTTCCGCCCTTCATTATGCCCGCCTGCGAAGTTACGCCTATCAGCGTGCCGATGGTATCAAAGAGCGCCATGTACAGGAAAATCACGACCGGCACCACGTACTGCAGGTCCAATATCCCTTTCAGGTCCATCTTGAGGAACGTCGGGGCGATCGACGGCGGCACGGCAACCGCGCCGTTGTAGTTCAGTACGCCGATCATCAAGCCGAGAACCGCGGACGTGATCATTCCCAGAAGGATCGCGCCCTTGACACGCCTGACCAGAAGCACTGCGGTGAAAAGAAGGCCGAAGACGGCAAGAAGGACCGGCGTCTCGCTAAGCCCTCCCAGCTTCACCAGTCCGCCGGGATTGGCGACAACGATCCCCGCCTCATGAAGTCCGATGAGTCCTATGAAAAGGCCGATGCCCACGGCAATGCCGTTCTTGAGACACTCGGGGATCGCCTCTATCACAAGTTCACGGATCTTAAAGAGCGTAAGAAGTATGAAGAGCACGCCCGAAACGAAAACGATCGCCAACGCCTTTTCCCACGCGACGCCCATGGCGATTACAAGCGTGTACGCGAAAAAGAAGTTCTCTCCCATGCCGGGGGCCACGCCGATGGGGTAATTGGCCGCAAACCCCATTATGAAAGAGCCGACGGCCGCGGCAAGACACGTCACGACCATGACGGCGCCCTTGTCCATGCCGGCCGCGCCCAGGACCTGCGGCTGGACGAAGATGATGTACGCCATCGTCATGAAGGTGGTGACGCCGGCCAGAATCTCCGTCCTGAAGTTCGTGGAATTCTCCGTAAGCTTGAATATCCTGTTCAGCACGGGGCGAATCCTACCACGGCGGCGGAAAACGGGCAAAATGTTTTTATGATTGGACAGATATCCAAAGTGAATATATATTTTCGGGCGTAACCGATCCTTGGGGGTGCCGGATGCATTATATTTTTTATGCCCTTGCAGGTCTCGTTGTGGGCACCGTCAGCGGGCTCTTCGGCGTCGGCGGCGCGATACTTCTGATACCGATCCTGATTTACGGCTTCGGCTACTCGCAGCACGACGCGCAAGGGACATCACTCGCTATGCTTCTGCCGCCGATCGGGATACTCGCGACCTACCGCTACTGGCAGAGCGGCCACGTGCACATAGCACCGGCACTTGTCATCGCAGCCGCCTTCATATTGGGGGGGTATCTCGGCGCATCCTTCGCGGTGAACATTCCCGCGGTGCTTATGAAACGGGGCTTCGGCTGCATGCTTGCCGCGGTCGGAATATTCATGGTCATTACGGCCAAATAGGGGAGAACATTTGAGAGGCGGCGAACAAAAATAAAAAAGGCGTCCGCAAAACAGCGAACGCCTTTTATCTACATCTTCAACTTATTACCACTCTCTGCGACGACCTCCCTTGAAACCGCCTCTTCCGCCGCCGCCGCCGCCGAAGCTGTCCCTCTTGGGACGATCTTCCATCGGCTTGGCCTCCTTGACCTTTATGTCTCTTCCGTCAACGTTCTTGCCGTTCAGGGCCGCGATCACCTTCTGCGCTTCCTCATCCGATGACATCTCAACAAATCCGAAGCCCTTCGAGCGGCCGCTGAACTTGTCGACTATAACGGATGCGGATTCAACCGTGCCGAACTCCGTGCACACTTCCCTCAACTTGTCGTCCGTCGTGTCGTAGGACAAATTCCCGAAATACAGCTTTTTACCCATGACTATCCTCCTCAAGTGAAATGATGTTTGCTTATGCCATATCGGCATTATTTAAAAAAGGGGAAATTTAAAAAATGAGCATAGTGCCTGATTTATTAATGATTACAACTAGTTAATAACCACAGTGACCGTCCCCGATCCTACTTTTTCATGCACACCCGGCCAAGCCGCACGTTCACCGTGTAAGTCTCGGCATCCGTGGTCAGCGACGGCGGCGCCTCGTAGATCCCCATCGGTTTGTTAAGATCGAGCGACCATGCGAAGGTCGAAACACCGGGATCGCCCTGTCTGCATTTCACCTTCGTCCATGGATAGCCGCCCTCGTCCGCGGACGAATTGGTAACGGCACACTGCGTGGGGGTTCCCAAGTCCTTAACGCACCTAAGCCCCTTGAGATTATAGGTCACGACATATGTGTTCTCTTCTGCCGGCAGTTGAAACCCCTTTACCCGCGCCCCCTGCACGACGGGCGCCTCTTCCCGCGCGTCATCCACATCGCCGGCATCCTGCGCAAAGAGCGCAACCGGAAGGGCCAAAAAAAGACACAAAAAGACGGGCTTCTTCATAAATATCCTCCGCTAGTTCGCCTCCGCTGAACGTTCGCATCATCATCTCAAAAACTTGGACACGAAGGGGGACGTCTCGCCCCTGCGCATGAAATGTCCCGACGGCCCCTCGCCCAAGAATTCCGAGAACCACGACTCGTGCTCGATCTCTTCGTTCAGAATCGCCTGCGAGAGATCGTAGGTCCTGTGGTCCTTGCCGGCGGTCAGGTTGCAGATGTGCGTATAACCGCGAACCGCGCATCTTTCCGCCTCGACCAGCACCTTGAGCAGGTCCATGGGTTTCGGGTTCTTCGGCAGACTCGCCGGCGGACACGCCGACAGATCGTGAAAGGCCTTCATGCAGTCCGGCAGCTTGCCTCCGAGCTCGTAGATGCGGGGCACGAGCGCCTCGAAGTGGTTCCTGTCCTCGATGCGCGCCACCTCCGCTATCTCCTTTATCCCCTCCCCCTCCAGCCCTATCAGGTTCACGCGGAGTATCGTGTAGTAATAGAAGGTTGTGAGCTCCGCAGCGGCGTTCTTCACGAGAAGCTCCACCAGCTGGTCGACGTTGATGCCCGTCTTCTCGACCATCTCCCTCGTCACCTTTGCCATATCTCCACCTTTCCTTATGTTATCCTTTTATTACGCCCAGCGGCCTTAGCTTTGCAACTTTTTTGGATATCCCGGCTCCGGCCACGGCGTCCACAACGTCCGCCACGTCCTTGTACGCCTCCGGGACCTCTTCGACCACCGTCTCGCGCGATGCCCCGCGCACGATGATACCTTTTTCAAGGAGTTCCTGCTCGATATTGCGGCCGCGGCAGATCTTCTTCGCCTGATGCCTGCTCATGAGCCGCCCCGCGCCGTGGCACGTGGAGCCGAACGTCTCCTCCATCGCCTTCTCGGTGCCGACCAGAACGAACGAGTAGCGTCCCATATCGCCCGGGATGAGGACCGGCTGGCCGATGTCGCGATAGACGGCGGGCACTTCGGGATGCTTTGCGGGATATGCGCGTGTGGCGCCTTTGCGGTGGACACAGAGCTTGCGCGACGCGTTTCCGACCATGTGCTCCTCGAATTTTGCTATATTGTGGCAGACATCATAGACGGGAGACAACCCAAGTTCGGCCGGTCCCATATGAAGCGTCTTTTCAAGAACTTCGCGCACCCAGTGCGTGATCATCTGGCGGTTGGCGAACGCAAAGTTGGCGCCCGCCGCCATCGCCGCAAAATATTTCCTCCCCTCGGGAGAAGTGACGGGCGCACAGCAGAGCTGCTTGTCGGGAAGCTCGATCTTGTACCTGCGCGAAGCGGCGAGCATGATCTCGATATGATCGTCGCATATCTGATGGCCGAGTCCGCGCGATCCCGTGTGGACGGTTACCGTGAGCTGTCCCAAGAAGAGCCCCATAACGCTTGCTGCCGCATCATCATATATCTCTTCCACAACCTGAACTTCCACAAAGTGATTTCCGCTGCCCAGTGTCCCCAGCTGATCCTTTCCCCTTTCCTTAGCGCGCTCGCTCACCGCCTGCGGGTCGGCGCCTCTGATGCATCCTTCCGCCTCGATGTGGGCGAGGTCGTTCTCGTCGCCGTATCCGCGCCTTACCACCCAGCACGCGCCCTCTTTCAGGACGTCCCGCAGGTCCTCTTTTCCCAATTTGAAGTTCTTATGATGCGAGCCGACGCCGGTGGGTATCTCGCGGAACAGATGGTTCACGATCTCGCGCACCTTAGGCGCGATATCGGAAGCGGCAAGGTCCGTGCGAAGCAGACGGACTCCGCAGTTTATGTCGTAGCCGACCCCGCCGGGAGATATGATCCCCTCTTCGATATCGAACGCGGCGACGCCGCCGATCGGAAAGCCGTACCCCCAATGTATGTCGGGCATCGCGAGAGAGGCCTTAACGATGCCGGGAAGGCAAGCCACGTTCACCACCTGCTGGCAGGACTCGTCGTTCACGATGTCGTTCAGCATCCGCTTCGACGCGTAGATGACGCCGTCCACGCGCATGTTTCCATGTCTGGGGATTTTCCAGCAATAGTCATTTATACGCTCCATATCCATATAAACCTCTTAAAATCCTAAATCCGAATATCGAAACCCTAAACAAATCCAAATTATCAAATTCCAAAACGTTTTGGTCATTCGAATTTGGAATTTTGGATTTGTTTAGAATTTAGGATTTAGCGCTTAGAATTTATTATCCCTCTTACGTAAAATTAAATATCGAATACGATCCTTGCGCACCAAACGTCGCTTTTCTTCTCGACGGAAAGCTTGTGGTAGGTGACCGCCTTGATCTGGTGCTTCACCTCGTGGCGAAGCTCGTCGAACTTCATCCCCTTGGCGACGCCTGAAAGGGCGGTATCGGTCAGCTTGTCTATGTAGAAACTGGAAAGGACAAGGTGGCGGGTGTCGAAGACATACAAAAGCTCCTGCAGCCATTTTACAAGAAGTTCGTCCTGTGTATGGGCGGTCACATCGACGGGGACGTTGATGGATGAAGTAAGGTTGGGCTTCGACGCGACCATCACGTCGAACATCGCCTCCGCGGCGCGGACAAAGAGCTCTTCAAGGTCCCTGCCCGCGACGCGGATGCCGATATCCGCCGTGTGGTCGATCAGCTCGTATTGTTTTACATCCATTCGTAACTGACTAACTCGTGATTCTCGAAAAAGTACGACACCTCGAATTTTGCGGTCTCGGGGGCATCGGAACCGTGAACGGCGTTGCGCTCCACGTTGGTCCCGAAGTCCTTGCGGATCGTTCCATCGGCCGCCTCTTCGGGATTTGTGGCGCCCATAACGCCCCGCCACGTCTTGATTGCGTTCTCGCCCTCAAGCGTGAAGATCAGCACGGGTCCGGACGTCATGAAAGTGACAAGACTGTCGAAGAAGGATTTTCCCTTATGTACCGCGTAAAAGCCCTCCGCCCTTTTTTTATCCAGCTTTGCCATCTTGCAGGCGATCATCTTCAGATTCGCATCCTCGGCCCTCTTCAGGATCTCGCCTATCACTCCCTTTTCCAGCGCGTCGGGCTTTATGACTCCCAGTGTCCTCTCAACTGCCATGTGTTCCTCCTTTTTGCGCGATTTAAGTACCCGAAAAAACCGCCATTGTAAACTTTTTTCAGCTATTCCAGCGGGGGTTTTTCCTCCACTTCCGACGGGGCCTTCCCGGACGCCGGATCCTTCATGTCTTTGTTCTTCTGCGAGCCCTTTCCCCTGTTCTCCATCCCTTTTATGCGCTCATCCACGATCGCCGGATTGGGATAGCGCTTCTTGGCGTCGAGTGCGAATTTATGCGCGGTGCCCAGATAGCCCATCTCCTCAAGGCACGTGGCGATACGCAGCTCCGCCTCGCCGGCGAGCGGCGATTTGGGGTTCTCCTTCACCGCAGTGTAATAGAACCTCACCGCCTTGCCGGGCTTGCCCTCCAGAAAATAAGTCTCCCCTATGTTGAACAGCGCCCGCTCGCGAAGCTCCGTGGGCACTCCGCTCTTTTCCACGAATCCGCGAAGCTCGGTGCGCGCCTGCTGGAACTCTTTCGTCATGATGTAGGCCTCGCCAAGCTTCATGCGGTACCTGGGCGCTTCCTCGTGACCCTCGAAAAATTTCAAAAGCGCCGCGTACTCCTCCACGATGCCCGCCGGGCGACCCACGCGGTCGAATATTTCGGCGCGGCGTTCGTGCGCGAGACGAGACGCCTCGGACGTTGGCTGCGATTCGATCGCCCTCTGATACGCGTTCAGCCCGTCAATGAGCTCCCCCATGGGGTTGGCGTAAAGATCGCCCAGACGGAGCCACATCACGGCGACGCGCGGGTCTTTGGAATTTTCGAGGACCGCCCTGTTGTAGATATCGGCCGCCTCGGCGTAGTTGCCGACACCGATCTCGCTCTCCGCACGCTTGAACGATTCTTCAAAGGTGAACTTCGAGCAGGAAACTATAAAAAGAGATAGGAATATCGGGAGATATCTATTCAGATGCTTCCTCTTCTTCATTATCCTCTGCAAGACGCGCAACTGAAACGACCTTCTCGCCTTCGTCGATCGAAATGAGGCGCACGCCCTGCGTGTTGCGGCCGATGATGGGTATCTCCTTCGCGCGGCTCCTTATCACCTTCCCGCCGTCGGTGACGAGCATGATGTCGTCGGCGTCGGTCAGCTGGCGCGCGCTCACCACCGGACCGTTCCTATCGGAGACCTTTATAGTGATGATGCCGGAGCCGCCGCGAGACTGCACGCGGTATTCCGAAAGTTCGCTTCTTTTTCCATAACCGTTCTCGGTGACGGTCAAAACCGATGCGTCGGAGGAGAGGACCTCCATGCTGACCACTTCGTCCTTGTCGCCGAGCGATATGCCCCTAACACCTCTGGCCGACCTTCCCATGTCGCGAACGTCGCCTTCGGGGAAACGTATCGCCTGCCCCTCTTTAGTGGAGATAAGGATCTCCTGATGGCCGCTGGACAGATGCGCGCTCATCAGCTCGTCCTTGTCGTCTATAGTCGTCGCTATGATGCCGCCGGGACGAGGGTTCGAGAACGCCATGAGCTCGGTCTTCTTGATAATGCCCTTCTTCGTCGCCATGACGATGAACTGCCCCTCCTTGAAATCGCGCACGGGGAGTATCGCGGCGACGTGATCGTCGGAGGGCATGCGGATGAGCGACGTTATCGGCTGGCCGCGCGCCACGCGCCCCACCTGCGGCAGTTCGTGGACCTTGAGCCAGAACACCTTGCCGGAGGATGAGAATATAAGGATGTAACTGTGGGTGGAGGCGATAAAGAGGTCCTCCACGAAATCCTCTTCGCGCGTGGCCATGCCGGTCTTCCCCTTCCCGCCGCGCCGCTGCGCGCGGTAGATGCTGATGGGGTTGCGCTTTATGTAGCCGCGGTGCGAGACGGTCACGACCATCTCCTCCTCCTGTATCAGGTCCT
This sequence comes from Bdellovibrio sp., assembly GCA_020723205.1. GTDB lineage: Bacteria > UBA10199 > UBA10199 > 2-02-FULL-44-16 > DYJF01 > DYJF01. Next base: position 16,192 of record DYJF01000017.1, on the reverse strand, counting down.
CGACGGAGAGCTCCTCGGTCTTCGCCTGTATGACCGTGCGGCGCGAATCGCCGTACTTCTCTTTGATCTCGGAGAGCTCGTCGGTGATGATCTTCATGATGAGGCGCTCGTCCTCGAGGATCGTCTTGAGCTCCTTCATGAGCTTCTTCGTGGCCTCGTATTCCGCAACGAGTTTTTCGCGCTCGAGGCCGGTCAACCTCTGCAATCTCATCTCGAGGATCGCCTGCGCCTGAAGTTCGGAGAGACGGAACTCCTTCATCAGGGCGGCCCTTGCCACGGCCGGCTCCTTCGATCTCTTGATGAGGGCGATGATCTCGTCTATTGATTCGATGGCGATCTTCAAGCCCTCCAGGATGTGCAGCCGCTTTTCAGTCTCCTTGAGACGGTGGGTCGTCCTCCTGATGACCACTTCCTTCCTGTAGTCGACGAAGAGCTGCAACGCCTCCTTCAGGTTCACGACCCTGGGCTGGCCGTTCACGATGGCAAGAAGAATGACACCGAAGGACGTCTGCAGCGGGGTCTGGGCGTAGATCTGGTTCATGACCACGCCCGCCACCGTGCCGCGTTTCAGCTCCAGAACGACGCGCATGCCGTCGCGGTCGGACTCGTCGCGCAGGTCCGCGACGCCGGAGAGCTTGTCCTCCTCTATGAGCTCGGCGATGCGCTCGATGAGCTTCGTCTTGTTTATCTGATAGGGGATCTCCGTGATGACTATGCACTCTTTGTCCCCCTTGGCCATCGGCTCTATCATCGCCCGCCCGCGGATCTGGATCGAACCGCGGCCCGTCTCAAAGGCGTTCTTGATGCCCTCGAGGCCGTGGATGAAACCGCCGGTCGGGAAGTCGGGCCCCTTGATATGGGCCATCAGCTCCTTGACCGAAACAGAGGGCTTGTTGATCAGGGCCACAAGGCCGTCTATCACCTCGCTCAAATTGTGGGGCGGGATCTTCGTGGCCATGCCCACTGCGATGCCGTCGGAGCCGTTGATGAGGAGGTTCGGTATCTTGGAGGGAAGCACCACCGGCTCGACCGTAGAACCGTCGAAGTTCGGGGTGAAATCCACAGTGGATTCGTCGATGTCGGCCAAAAGCTCCTCGGCTATGGCCCTGAGGCGCGCCTCCGTGTAACGATAGGCGGCTGCGGAATCCCCGTCTATGGAGCCGAAGTTGCCCTGTCCGTCCACGAGGGGGTAGCGCATGTTCCAGTCCTGCGCCATGCGGACCAGGGTGTCATAGACCGCGGCGTCGCCGTGGGGATGGTACTTCTTGAGCACTTCGCCCACCACGCCGGCGCACTTGGAAAAACGCTTATTGGAAAGGAGACCCTCCCTGTACATTGCATACAGAATACGCCTGTGGGCGGGTTTTAAGCCGTCCCTGATGTCGGGCAGGGCGCGGCCTATTATGACGCTCATCGCGTAATCGAGATAGGAACTCCTCATCTCGTCTTCGATATTTATGGGTATGACTTCCGCTGAATGGTTCATGGCTCTCCGTCCGCAAAGTTATAGGTCGCGTGATTATGAGCATGAGGGGGATAAATGTCAAATCAAACTTGATTCGGACCAAATACGTCACAGATGCCGGCAAATATGTGTCATATAAGCGTTTGCTGGCATAGCGGTTGCATGCCGAAGACCTTTTTACGATCGAAGATCAAAAGGTCGTCCCCCCGCAAAACCTGAAAAAATAATGATCGGAGGCGACATTTTTGTTTGACATATTTTCCCCTCTCCTGTAATTTTGCGACATCAAAAACCGCAAATACGCATTGATGCTGTTTTTGAAATCTAAGAAGAGGAAGGGGGTGACATCATGACAAAAGCAGAATTGGTTAGCTACATCGCGAAGGATTGCAAATGCTCGAAGGCGATGGCGGAGAACGTCCTCAATTCGGTGACGCACAACGTTTCTAAGTGCTTGCGCCGCAAGGACAAGATCACGCTTACCGGCTTTGGAACATTCTATGTTTCGAAGAGGAAAGCCCGCACCGGCCGCAACCCGCAGACCGGCGCCGAGATCCAGATCAAGGCTCGCAACGTACCGCGCTTCAAGCCGGGCAAGCAGCTTAAGGACTGGACGCAGTAGTCAGCTCTCAAAGAATTTGAAAAAGGCGCTCCACGTGGGCGCCTTTTTTCTATCCGAGATTCATGAATTCGCGCATGCGGAGGGGAACGCCCAGCGCTCTTGCGAAGCGTTCCATTTCGTTGACGGGAAAATCGGGGAGGGCCACAGCGGTGACCTGCACCTCGGGAATATATTTTTTGCATTCGTTCACGAAATTTATGGCCTCCGCAAAGGCCTTCTCGCCGTGGACCGAAGGGCATATCTTTGAATAGTACCCGGCGTCGGGCGCGTTGAGCGAAACGGAGACGGAGTCTATGAGACCTGCGAGTTCGGCCGCGATGTTCCTTCCGTACACAAGGTTCGCAAGTCCGTCCGTGTTGAGGCGCACCTTTTTAGCGCCCTTCTCTTTCATGCGCCCCGCGATGAGCTTCATAACCTCAAGCCGCCTCGTGGGCTCGCCGTACCCGCAGAAGACCACCTCATCGTAATCCTCCGGGTGGCCGACCGCCTGGAAGATCTCTTCCACGTTCGGTTCCCGCGCGAGCTTTAGGTAATGGCCCTTCACCTCGTAGTCGGAATGTTTCGGGCAAAAGACACACGCAAGCGTGCACTTGTTCGTTATATTAAGGTAGAGCGAGTTCCTGATCTGATAGGCGATTCTCGGGACCATCTCCGCCCCCGGCAGTCCGAACAACCTCTTCGCATTGAGGGTCGTGCTTCGCGCGACGTCCTCGACCGAGAGCCCCTTTATCTCGGCTATCTTTTCCGCAACGTGCTTCACAAAGAGCGGCTCGTTCCTCTTTCCACGATGGGGTTCCGGCGCCAGGAACGGGCAGTCGGTCTCGACCACCATTTTATCGAGCGGTATCTCTGCGACGACCTCCTGCATCTCGAGCGAGTTCTTGAACGTCACCACGCCCGGTATCGAGATGAGAAATCCCGTCGCAACGACCTTTCTCGCCAGCTCTGCGTTCCCCGAGAAACAATGGAAGAGGCCTCCCCTTTCAGGAGCGCCGTCCTCGTTCAATATCCTCATGGCCTCGTCGTTCGCCTCGCGCGAGTGGATGATGACCGGCAAATCAGCATCCCTTGCGATCTTGAGCTGCTCTCTGAACCATCTTGTCTGCGCGTCGCGGGGGGCTTTGTTCCGGTAAAAATCGAGGCCTATCTCGCCTATCGCCACGACTTTCTCGTGTTCCGAGAGCTTTTTCACCTTTTCGAGCCACGATCCGTCCATCTTTTCGACGTCGTGGGGATGGACGCCTGCCGTCGCGTAGATCCGCGCCTCTTTTTCGGCGAGCGACACCGCCTTGAAGCTTCCTTCAATGTCCTCGCCGGCCCCTATTGTGATGATGTACTCGAGCCCGCCCTCGAGGGCGCGCGCTATGACCTCCGCCCTGTCCTTTTCGAACTCGGGGAACGTCAGATGCGCGTGGGTATCGATGAGTCCGGGTTCCTTCACGAAAGATCTTCCTTTTGGGGATACTCGGCTTCGAAGGCGGCCATCATCTTCTCTAGGAGGTTTATGTGCTGGTCCTCATTTTTCGCGGCGGCGAAGGCGAGCGCCTTTTCGAGGAACCTTCTTGCGGCGCCGGCCCCCCAGCCGCGGCGAAGCACCGCCTCGACAAGCTCGTAGTCTATGTTCTTCGCGGATATGAAATCCTTGAAATCGTCCACGATAGAGAGCTCCACCATCTCCAGCGCCTTCTTCTTGTCGCCCTTTTTGCAATAGGCGAGCCCCATGGTTGTATACGCCTGATGCGCGAAAACGGGATTGCCCTTGGAGAGGTCCAGCACCTTCTTCGCCTTCCTGATGGCCTGTCCGTATTCGGCGAACTGGTCTATGAGAAGCCGGGCGGAGATTATCTTGAGCGCCGGGTCCTCCGGCATGAGCTTCTCCGCGCGCTCGTAGTGGCGCCATGCCGTCTTATATTCGCCCTGTATCTTGAAAAGGACGCCCAGCACCGAATGGTAGAGAGCGATGGCGACGTTGTCGTCGGTGCGCGCCATGTTCCCAGCGAGAAGCTTCTCCGCATCGGCGAACTGCTTTGCGGAGATAAGCTCGAACGCGCGGTAACACACGTCGCTGGGATTCACAGGCAATGGTTCCTTCTTATTAGGGTCTATCATATGAACAAATCCTAAATTCTAATATCTAAATCCTAAACAAATCCAAAATCCAAAATTCAAATCACCAAAACCGTGTGTTTTGAATTTTGATATTTAAATTTTGATATTGTTTAGAATTTAGGATTTCGATATTAGGATTTTCCCTTCCTAAGCACATTTATCATCTCATTATGTATTCTGCCATTAGATGCAAGTATTTCTGTACCATAAATATCAATCGGTGTCCCGTCAAAATTCGTCGCCTTTCCGCCCGCTTCCCTTATTATAAGCACTCCGGCCGCTATGTCCCACGGCTTTAAAAAAAGCTCCCAGAAACCGTCCAGCCGGCCGCAGGCGACGTACGCCAAGTCTATCGCCGCCGCCCCCGGACGCCTGACCGCAAGGGCGGTCTTGATGAAGGCGGCGAAATTATCAAGATTATCCGGACGGCCCGGCTCCTGCACGCTGTAGGCGAAGCCGGTGGCAAGAAGCGAATCCGAAAGTGAGGGCGCGTTGGAGACGCGGATCTTTTCACCGTTGAGCGTCGCTCCCTTCCCCTTCTCCGCCGCGAACATCTCGTCCCGCACAGGATCGTAAATGACTCCGCAGACGATCTCACCGTTGTGCTCGAGGGCTATCGAGACGCCGAAGAACGGAAAACCGTGGGCGTAGTTCGTGGTGCCGTCAAGAGGATCGACGATCCAGCAGAACTCCGATCTTTTCCTCTTCGCGATTCCTTCTTCGCCCAGGATGTCGTGATCAGGAAATGCCTTGTAGATCCCGTCGCTGATCATCTTTTCGCAGAGCTTATCCACCTCGGTAACAAGGTTGATCGCCCCCTTGCGCTCGATCGTGTGCGCGCGCCCCAAATGGGCCATCGGCATCTTTCCGGCATCGCGTGCGAGCTTTAGGGCGACGTTCAGTCGGTCTTTCATCAGGACCTCTTGAGGTTTCGGGGAGTATCACCGCATTTTCGGTCCGTGTCAATCAGCGGAAGGCGGACGGCATTGGCGGTCGTGCGGCAAGCATCATCGGCGCCATGAAGGTCGCGGCGCTTCGTATCGGCGTCCTCAGTGACATGGCGGGAACCCTGCCCTGCACATATGTGACAGCGCCGGCGCTCATCGAAGACGGCGCGCCCTCGGACGTCGAAAGAAGCCCTGTGACGGTCACGCCGCCGGCGCCTTCTCCATTGTCAGTGGGCGGTGATGGAACGGACCCGCCCTCTGCGGAACCGCCCGCGGCGGGGCCCCTCAAGAGCTCCTTGGTGCCCTTCCATGTGAGATGCATGAGCAGCAGCTTCACATACGGGTCCGCGAGTCGGAAACCCGCGTCCGCAAGTTTCGGGTAGATGTCTTCGATCGCGGCGAATGGGTCCGCGGAGGTCACGAGGGGGCCTAATATCTTACCGATACCTTCGAAGGCCTGCCTGTCGCGCACGGTCCCCAGTTCTTCCAAGGCCCTCGCGAGCTGCGACACGGAGCCGCTCCCCCTCGCATCGCCCACCGCGGCGTAGAAGGCCACAAGCTTCCCCCTCTCCTCCGTCGTAAGCTCGACGACACGTCCGACATCATACAGGACCACCTTGCCCTCGTTCGTAGCGCCTATGTTCCCCGGGTGGAGATCGAAATGGAAGACGCCGTGGAACATCATCGCGGGGATGAGCTCCGAATCAATCTTCGCGAACACCCTCTCCCTTTCCCGCGGGGAGAGGTCCTTGAGCCGCCTCGCGTAGAGCGGTCTCATCGCGATGCTCTGCGGAGAGGAAAGATCGTCCAGATATTCGGGGATGACGAAATCGCCCGACACGTTCTTTAAGAACTTTTCGAACACCTTCGCCTTCTCCATCTCCTTCGAGAGGTCCATCTCATCGTGCATGACCCTCACATAGAAGCCCAAGAGATCGTCCATGGCCCTCGCCCCGCTTCCGGAAAAACCGCTCGCAGCGAGGTTTTGCTTGATGTCGGCCGCGATCCGGAGCGAATCCATGATGTCCAGATACTTCCCCTCCGGCTGAAGCTTTAAGACTATGGGACTTCCCTTGTACGTGCCCGGGTATATACCGCCGATCGTGCCCTCCTTGATGGGCCTTTTGAAGTTCACGTCGAGGACCGCCTTCTCGGCCGACGACAGCCGCATCTCGAGCGTCCGCACCGCGTCTATCTCGTCCCTAGGCGGAACGTCCTCCTGAAATATCTGAAAGAGCTCCTAGAGATCGTCCGGCACGGGAGGATGGATGGACGCCAGCAGCAGGAGCTTTTCAAAATGCGCGGCCCTCCCCAGAAGCAGCATCCTCTCCCTGTCCGAAGAGGCGGACTCGAGGTTCTGCTTCAAGAGATTTCTCTGCGCGGGGTCGAGCGCGCCCATGACCCACACGAGGACGTCCTCCTTTAATCCTTCGTAGCGTTCGATGAACTTCGGCAGCTCCATCTCCTCCCTTAGGTCCCTCTGGTACACCGCGTACATGTCGAGCGCGAGCCGCCTCGCCTCGCCGATCGCCTCCGAAACCGACCGCAGGATGCCGTTCATCAGCTCCGCAGCACTTTCATAGTTCTTGTAGTTTATCTGCTCTTCGACCTCTTCCAAGATCGGCTCAAACCTTTTGCCCCATCCCATGTCGGTGAGTATGTCTCCGAACTCCGACACGCTGACGGCGTCCTCATGGACGTAGCGGCGGTTGAAATCGATATAGCCCTCGGAGATGTACGACAGGTCCTTTACTCCCGCCGCCCCGATATAATCGGCGAAGAAACGCAGCGCGGCGACCATAAATTCGATCCTCCTGATCATGTTCGAGCGCATCCAGTTGTCGGCGACCGCCGTCTCCGACGAAGAATTTGCCGCGCCGGTTTCCGCGATGACGATCATGTTGGGGGAGATGCCCGTCTTGAGATAGTCGGCGTACTCATTCCGCAGTTGTTCGCTCTCCTCGTATCTCGCGAGGAAGAAGTTGCTCGCCATGTGAAACGGGTGCATATCGTAGCGTATGGAGAGAAGAAGATCGTAGTATTCAAGCTCCGCCTTCCGGCTCCCGCCCCTTCTCAACTCCTCGATCCGGTTCCTCACCCTCTTGCTGAAGACAAGGTGCGATGTGGCGATATCGAATATGTCACGGGCCTGTTCGCGGTCGGACACCCCTTCGATCAGGCGGCGCGCGACGTGAAGACGCGCAACGTCCTTGGACCCCGCCTCGAACAGCGCGCGAAGGACACCCGGCATGAAAGGCGGCCTTGCCCATCCCAAGACCGCCGCGGCTATGGGCGATTCGTTAAGTGAGCTCCTTTTTCCGCTGCGCAGGTCGGAGCCCAGCGCGCGGAAGAGGACCTTGAGGGCAACCTGCCTTGCCGCGTCGTCCTCCCCGTCTAGGATCCCCTTTATGACGGGCCAGTGGACGGCGGCGAATTCCTCCGCCTCTTGGGGAGACAATTTTTGCGGGATATCGTACGGATGGGGCAGGCGGTAGCGCGCGATATAGCCCCTGAACGGCGCGCCGGACGCCGCGTCCATGAGGGAGAGCTGCGTGCCCGGCTCGTCGAAGAGCGACGCCTGCCATTCGGGATATCGCTGGAGCGGAAGACCCGCGGCTGCGAACGCGCTCAAGCGAATGCCTATGTCCTTCCCGTTTCGCCCGCCGACAAGCTCCGGTATGGCCGCCAGCCGTTTCAAGATAAGCGCCTCGGTGCGGGGATAGTTGGGAACGTCACCGGCACGCATGAACGGCGTCCTCCACGTAAAGAGGCCATCGAGCTTCGAGACGAGGGAAAGATCGGAGCCGCGCAGCACGCTTATGAAACCGAAGAGCTGTTCGAGATAGCCGTGGAGCAGCTCGTCCCTCTTCTCCTCGGGAAAGGGCGCCGTGTGGATGGCCTGAACCGTCTCCTTCACGTTGGCGACGGCGTCCTCCGTCTCGCGCACCACGCTCCTTCTTTCCCTGATGCCCAGCCCCAGAAAGCTCTTCGTCATCATGAGGCGGAGCACATCCTCGTAGCGGGCCGCGTCCTTCGCCTGTGAGAATTTCCGCGCGAAATGGGATAGTATCCCTATGTTGATGCCGGCGCCGCCGCGGCCTATCTCGTCCCTGACGCGGCCGACAAGCGCATCTGGCCCGCCCGGCTCCTTTGCCCTCGTGCGATCCATCTCAAGGCGGAGGGCCCACTCGATCTGTTTGCGATATTGAACGTAACCCGGCAGCTCCGACAAGAAGACGCCTTCCTCCAACCTTCTCCTCGGTATCACGTTGAATATGAAGTCGTAGATCTTTTCGGCCGTCTCATGTTCGCCCGCTTCGTTGGCGATGACGAGAAGCGCCACCGCGTACGGCAAAAGATGAAAACCGATGAGTCCATCGGCGGGCACTATGCCTGTCGGGTGCATGATGCCGCGCCGGATGGAAGACAACTCCTTCAGTCCGGCCCTCAAAAGCTTCGCCTTGTCAACGCATCTCAAGCCGAGGGCATTCGTTATCCATTCGATGCGGGCTAAATACACGTCCCGTTCTACTTCTGGTATGCTGCTTTCGTCGTCGTACCCAAGGGCTTCGCGATAATTGTGATAGTCGTCCATGGCGCTGTCGCCCCTGAAGTAGGGAAGGAACGGCGCCGCAAGCTCAAAGACGTCGAGCTCCGCCTCCGGCAGCTCCTCCGTGAGGGGCAGCACCTTGAGGAACCTGTCTATCAGGAGGGGAAATTTCTTGGCGAGCGGATCGGACGGCGGGACCTCGGAGCCCTTGAGCTTTCTCATCGTCGCGATCATGAATCTGACGACGCTCTGCCATTGAACGCGCGCGCCTTCGGACTCCTCTCCCTTCGAAAAGGCCTTGATGGAACTTTCGAGGAGCGTAAGGACATAGCCGGGATGGGACCACCAGTCGTCGGTGCGCAGCTCTCCCCACGAGGCGACGGCCTCCCGCATCCCTTTGCCGAACGAAGAGAGTATCTCGTCCGTCTCCGCGCGCGTGTAAATGCCCATGTCGTCCATGGCGCCTATCATGTAGCTTCCGCCGTCCCCCTGCTCCAAGACCTCTCTCAAGGCGTCATAGCCGCCGCTCCTTACCGCGCGAAGGCGATCCCAGATCCTTAGCACAGCGCTCTTTGCGGCGCCGCTCACCTCGTCGCTGAATCTCAAATCCCAGATAAGATCGAAAAGCTGGAAATGCGTGTCCTGAAAGTCGTCGAATTCCGCCGGGAGGCCATCCGCCATCAGGTCTTCCTCCTCCGGCAGATGGTCTATGTCGGTGTTCTCCGCGAGCCAGAGACCGAAGGCGTGCCAGCCCTCCCTCTCGAACGTCTCGGGGTAGCCCATGAGCTCGAACAACCTCCGTTTGTCCTCTTCGCCGGCGAAGACGAACTGATCGAGAGAGGCGATCCTGAACTCGTCTATTATCTCCCTTCTCTCTTTCAGGTAATCTTCGACCTCCGCTTCCAATATCTCGGCGAAATATTCGGGCCCCACGACTTTGAGAACGGTGGACCACATCTCGTTCAGTATGCCGAGGTCGAGATGGGCCGCGATGAGGCGCCTGCCTTCGTCATGGAGCCCCTTTTCGTAGAGGATGAGCCCCAAGGTGACGCCCAAGTCCTCCCTCTCCCTCGTCAGATAGACATTCAGGCGCCGCGCCAGCCCCAGCGCCTGCTGCGGCGGGACCATGCGGACGTAGCTTATGAGAGAGGCGAGTTGCGTCCTGTCGAAGACCGGAGGCGGGTTCTCCAGCACGCGGTCCACGACCGCGGTGTATGCGGAGAAGAGAGCGCGGCGGTCGGTGACAGAGTCGGCGGGCGGGACCATCTCTGGGGAGATCTCAGCCGGCGCCGTTTCGGCCACGCGCATTTGGCGCAGCTCTTCGAACACGGCGAGGGATTCGAAGTTGGACCTGATCAGATTGAACAGATTGATCTTGTGGACGTCCTCGCGCCTGATGACGTTTATCATGCTGAAGAAATCGGGCGGGACGTCCAGACCTCCGGCCACGGCGTACGATCTCAAATATCTCTCCATCACCGCGAAGTGCTTATCAACGTCGGTAACACCCGGCGCGGCTTTGATGACATTGTTATACTCTTCCCAAGTGATGTCGGTCCTGCCCTCCACCTTTATCATGAGCGCGAGCATGGCCGCGATGTTGCCGTATTTCAATTCGTAGTGGGCGAGATATGTCGTGAACATGGCGCGGATGCCCGCGAACCCGGCCTGCCGCCACGCCCCGTAGATCCGCGACATCATCCGGCTTCCGAAAGAGTGCACAACACCGTGGCGCATCTCGACGTCGTAGAAGTGGGACTGGAGGCCGAAGCTTATGACCTCGTGCAGCCGTCCGTTCTCCGAGACGTCGCGGTATATGTCCTCGTATGAACCTATCGTGCCGATGTGGGGAGGCGAGGGGATCTCCGGAATGCCGTCGTCCTTGAGTATCCCCGCAAGCGTCTCAAGCGGGATGATGTGGGCGATTTCGTGGACGAGAACGTCGGGACCGGCGCCCGGGCCCAGCCGGATCACCTCGCCGAAGTCCGGCGAGTTCCTGTCCACCCTTCCGCTGAAGGAAAGCTCCGCCGCGGCGCCCGTGCCCCTTGAGGGGTCCGTCTCGATCCTCAACCTGCCTGCACTGATGCGGCCCCTGATGATATCAACGATGTCGCTGAAGGAGGGATCGAGATACGCAATGTAGTCGAGGGCGAGCTCTATGTCGGCCCTCGTGGAAAGTCCGCGCCGCCATATGTTCCTGAAGTGCGCCGGCACGTCGGAGCCGCTCCCGTACACGACCTCGTTAGCGGGAGGAGCGTTACGCGCGCTTGCCAGCGTGAACGAATCCGGAACCCCGTCTCCTATGACGGGCCCGTGTTCGCCGTCTTCCTGCGCGCCGAGCGTTTCCGCGGCCGGTAAAAGACCGGATATGACTTTCCCTGTCGCACCCGACATGGATCGCTCCCTTGACGAACCACCAAATACGATGGCTCGCCGCCTTATCGTCCGGCCGGCAGTTTTGTTGCGCGTTTTCTTGTTAAAGGGTGCGGGCGACTGTGAGGACGTCCACGCGGGCGCAACCGCCTTGTTTTATCAGGGTTTTTGCGCATTCGTTGACGGTCGAACCGGTGGTCAGGACGTCGTCTATCAGGAGGACGGTAGCGTCTTCGAAAAGGCGCGCCTTTTTGGGAGCGATCTCAAAAACACCCTTCATGTTTTTTAAACGCTCTTCGCGGGAGAGACCCACTTGCGGACGGACGAGGCGCTTTTTCGAAAGCGCATGGCAGTCCACTTTTATCGAAAGCCGTTTGCCGACCGCGCGCGCGAGGAGAGAGGACTGGTTGTAGCCGCGCCGCCACAACCGCCACCAATGCACGGGCACGGGGACGATGACGTCGTATGCGCCCATGCGTTTCGCTTCCCATGCGAGATAACCGGAGAGCACGGCGACGAGATCGAAACGCTGCGAGTATTTCAGGCCGTGGACCGCGTCCATGACCCTCCCCTCGTATGCGAAACAGGAACGGGCGCGCGAGAACCAGACACGGTCTAGATAAGGAGCTGTGAAATCCCCTTCAATATAATGAAGGGACGCTTCACATTCACCGCATATCTTTGAATTTTGACAGGGCTTGTCGCAGAGCGGACATTTGGGAGGAAAAACAAGATCAAATAGGAACTGCATAAAAATTCTAAGCACCAAATCCTAAATTCTAAACAAATCCGAAATCCCAAATCCAAATGACCAAAACGTTTAGAATTTAGGATTTATCAACTAAAAACAAAGATGTCCCTGTCATCTCCTGCGGTTTGGCTATTTTCAATAATTCAAGCATTGTCGGCGCGATGTCTGAAAGCCCGCCGCCCCGCCTCAATTTCTCAACGCCGGCGTCGTTGGAGACATATATTATCGGAACGGGATCGGTCGTGTGGGCGGTCATGGGACCGCCGTGATCGTCAGCCATCTCCTCGCAATTACCGTGGTCGGCGGTGATGAAAAGCGCACCGCCTTTCGCGAGAACGGCAGGAACTATCCGCGCTATGCAGCCGTCCACCGCCTCGACCGCGCGGACGGCGGCCTCCATTATGCCGGTGTGGCCCACCATGTCGCCGTTGGCGAAGTTCAAAACGATCACGTCGTAGGCGCCGCTTTCTATCTTCTTTATCACCTCGTCGGTGACGCCGTACGCGCTCATCTCGGGTTTTTTGTCGTAGGTCGGGACCTCGCGAGGCGAAGGTATGAGCACGCGATCTTCGCCCGGGAAACTCTTTTCCTCGCCGCCGTTGAAAAAGAAAGTGACGTGCGCGTATTTTTCCGTCTCCGCGATGCGCAGCTGCTTTAAGCCGTTCAAGCTCAACACCTCCCCGAATATGTTCTTGAGCTGAACCGGCGGGAACGCGACGGGTAACTTGAACGTCTCGTCATATTCCGTCATGCAGACATAATACGAAAGCTTCGGCACGCGCTCCCTCTTGAAGCCGTCGAAATCCTCCAATGCGAGCGCGCGGGTGATCTCTCGGGCCCGGTCAGAGCGGAAGTTGAAAAAGATGACCGCGTCCCCGTCGTTCATCGTCGCCATCGGCCGGCCGTGCTCGGTGATGACCGTGGGAACGATGAACTCGTCGGTCTCACCCTTGTCATATGACCTGCAGACCGCCTCTTCGCTGAACGACGCGCCGACGCCGAACCCGTCCACGATAGCGCGGTAGGCCTTCTCCACCCTATCCCACCTCTTGTCACGGTCCATGGCGTAGTATCGGCCCATGATAGTGGCGATCTTCGCGTTGCCTACTTCCATCGCCTTCTCTTCGATCTTCTTTATGTATCCGGCGCCGGAGGTGGGCGGAGAATCGCGCCCGTCGGTGAAACAATGAATGAACACTTTTTTCACGCCTTCGCGTTTTGCAAGGTCCAAAATGGCGAAGAGGTGGGCGATGTGCGCGTGAACGCCGATGTCGGAACAAAGCCCCATTAAATGAAGCGCGCCTCCCGACTGCTTGACCTTGGAAAAACATTCTAGGAACGTCTTATTCTTGAAAAAGGAGCCGTCCTTGATGGCAAGATTTATGCGCGTGAAGTCCTGATACACGACGCGCCCCGCGCCGATGTTTAAGTGGCCCACTTCGGAGTTGCCCATCGTGCCGGCCGGAAGCCCCACCGCCTCTCCCGAACATTCGAGAGTCGTGTGCGGATATTCGTCCCACAGCTTGTGCCAGTAAGGGGTCCTGCCCGCCTCTATCGCGTTGTCCTTCTTCTCCTCGCGGTATCCCCAGCCGTCGAGTATCATGAGCATCAGCGGGCGCGGTTTTCCTGTCATGATGTGACCCCCCTTATCTTCATGCGCGGCGCGTCGTGCCAGAGCTTTTCGAGGCGGTAGTGCTCGCGTTCCGCAGGATAGAAGATGTGCGCGACGACGTCGCCGTAATCCAGCACCACCCAGCGGCCCAGGCGATAGCCCTCTTCGGAGAGGAGGCGCTCCTTGTGTTTCGTCATCTCCTCCTCGATCGCGTCCGCGATGGCGATCACGTGGCGGTCCGAACGACCGGTGCAGATCATGAAAAAGTCCGTAAAGCCGTTGGACTTCCGCATATCGAGGATCACGAGGTCCTCCGCCTTGTGGTCCGCGGCCGCTCTTGCAACGCGGCCGACCAGTGCGCGTGAAGCGACCCGTCTGCGCGATCTTTTCAACATTCTACGGCCTCTTCAAGGTTTTCCATGCCTCGATCATGAGCTCTTTCACTCCGTCGTGCGTCGCCGCCGAGATGCACATGATGGCGCTTTTTGTCACCTTTTTCAACGCTTTGATCGCTTCCTCCCTCAATTCGCCGGCGTCAGGGACGTCCATCTTGGTGAGCGCGATTATCTCCGGCCGTTCCAGCAGCGCCTCATTGTAAGAGCCGAGCTCGCCTCTGATCGTCTTATAGTTCTTCACGGGATCCGGATACGCCGGATCGATAAGGTCGATAAGATGGATGAATGCGCGCGTGCGCTCGATGTGTCGGAGGAACTGAAAGCCCAGCCCAGCCCCTTCGTGCGCGTGCTCGATCAGTCCCGGTATGTCAACGATGACGAAGCCGGCGCCCTTCTTAACGGAAACGACGCCCAGCGTCGGCGATTTTGTAGTGAACGGATAATCTGCTATCTTCGGCCGCGCGTTCGAGACCGAAGCGACGAGCGTGGATTTCCCGGCGTTCGGAAGTCCTATCACGCCGACGTCCGCCAGAAGCTTCAGTTCGAGCATGAGCTTCCTGCGTTCGCCTTCGGTGCCCTTAGTCGCCTTCCTCGGCGCCTGGTTCGTTGAAGAGGTGAAACGCATGTTGCCCTTTCCGCCCTTGCCGCCGGCCGCCACCACGCAGCTCAAAGGATAGCTGTCTAGGTCGGCCATCACCTCCATGGTCCCGGCGTCCTTCACTATCGTCCCCACGGGGACCCGCACGATAACGTCTTTGCCCGCCGCGCCGTACATCTGTTTGCCCAAGCCGTGTCCTCCGCGCCCCGCGCGAAAATGGCGGTGAAACTTGACGTCCATAAGCGTGGTCAATCCTTCGTCCGTCTCGAATATGACGTCGCCGCCCCTGCCTCCGTCTCCTCCGTCGGGGCCGCCCATCGGCACGTACTTCTCCCTGCGGAAGCTCACGCATCCGTTGCCGCCGTTGCCGGCCTGAACTTCCACCACCGCTTCATCAATGAATTTCATAAAAAAGAAAGCCCTCTTGCGGAAGAGGGCTTCAGTTTAAGTATAATGTTCCGATCGCTCATCTACTTCGCTGTTATTTCAGATGGCGGCATTATGCTGACGAACTTGCGGTTCTTGACGCCGCGGGTGAATTTCACGACGCCCGAGATCTTCGCAAAGAGAGTGTAGTCCTTGCCAGTCCCGACGTTCGCCCCTGCATGGACCTGCGTACCGCGCTGGCGGACCAAAATGTTCCCCGCCTTGACGAACTGGCCCGCGAACCTTTTCACACCAAGCCGCTGTCCCTGACTGTTCCGCCCGTTCACCGCATGTGTCTTGCTTGCCATATGAACTCCGTGACTCGTTACGAGTTACGATACGTTTATCTTCGTTATCTTCACTTCCGTGTAAGGTTGCCTGTGACCGTAGCGCTTCTCGTAACCCTTCCTGCGCTTCTTCTTATAGACGATCACCTTGCGCGCGCGGTCCTGCGCCGTGATCTTTCCCGCCACCGTGGCGCCGTTCACATTGGGCGCGCCGATCTTCGGCTCCGAACCGGTCCCGACCAGAAGCACCTGATCGAACGTAACTTCGGAACCGACGTCCCCTTCGACCTTTTCCACGCGGACGTTCTTGCCTTCCTCAACCTTGTACTGCTTACCGCCTGTTGCTATGACTGCGTACATCGTTAACCCCTTAAATTATAGAGTTTTTTGCCCTTCAAAAGGCGGGCTTTGGTACCCCAAAAACCCCCTTGAAGTCAAGGGGATTCAAATAAAGCAACTTTTCGGGCCTTTTACCGATAATAGGGATGGAGAGATCAATGAAACGTTTTGTCTCCCTAACCCTTGTATTTTGCATGTTTTTGGCCGCCCCTGCGGCTCTCGCACAGAAAAAAAAGGCCCAAAAACAACCGCCGAGAACTATCCAACAGGAACAACCCAAACCCGAAATGATCGATATCGTCACGAGGATCGCCCGCGGCGCGCACATGGAATCGCAGGATGCGAAGAACGTGAGCTTCACTTTAAAACCCACCTGCGCCTTCATCACGATTCAGTTTTAATAAAAGGGGACGTTTCTCTTTTTCACACGGACACCCAGTGAACAGGAGAAACGTCCCCTTTTGTTATTCCGCCACATCGAATTGTTCCAGATGGTACTCCGGAATTGATTTGATCGTGATGCGCTTCTTGAAGCGTTTCTCCAGCTCCTCTATCTGCGCGCGCTCCTCGTCATAAAGAACGCCGGCGACCGAAGGATGACAGCTCAAGAATATCTGACGGCCCTTCATGACGGGCGCCTCGCGCTGTATCTCACGGAATATCTCGTAACAGACCGTGACGGGGCTCTTTAAGTATCCCTTTCCTTCGCAGTACTGGC
>DYJF01000016.1:35461-37543 GCA_020723205.1 Bdellovibrio sp. | reverse complement strand
AGGATGAACGGAGTGCGAGTCGAAGGGCTCAGGATGAACGGAGTGCGAGTCGAAGGGCTCAGGATGAACGGCGTTTGAAAAGCGACACGATTATCGAAGCCGCAAGGATCGCCGCGACCGCACCGAGCGCCAGCGCTATCGGCATCTTGTAGAGATCCGAGATCAGCATCTTTATCCCCACGAACGCGAGGACGAAGGCCAGCCCCACCTTGAGATACGCGAAGCGGTCGATGATGTCTGCCAATAAAAAGTAGAGCGAGCGAAGCCCCAATATAGCGAAGATGTTGGACGTGTAGACGATGAACGGGTCGTTGGTGATCGCGAAGATTGCAGGAATCGAGTCCACCGCGAACATCACGTCGGTCGTCTCTACGACGAGAAGGACGACCAGAAGAGGCGTCGCCACGAGCCGGCCGGCCTCCCGCGTTACGAACTCCCTTCCTTCGTAGTCGGTCTTTATCGGCACGAACCTCTTGAACAACCTGACGAAGATGTTCCTCTCCGGATGGATCTCCTGCTCTCTGTAGAAAAGCATCTTGACGCCGGTCACAACGAGGAAAAGGCCGAAGACGTAGATGATCCAGTGGAACCTGCTTATGAGAGTTAGGCCCGACGCGATGAAGATCGCGCGCATGACTATCGCGCCGACTATTCCCCAGAAAAGTATCCTGTGGTGATAGATAGGCGCGACCTTGAAATACGAGAAGATGACGATGAATACGAAGAGGTTGTCGACGGAGAGCGATTCCTCGATGAGATAACCGGTCAGGAACTCAAGCGCCTTTTCGTGGCCCATCTCGTACCAGACGAAACCGTTGAAGATGAGGGCGAGCGATATCCAGCCCAAGCTGAAAAGGAGCGCCTCCTTGAGCCGCACCACGTGCGCCTTGCGGTGAAAAACGCCCAAGTCCAAAAAAAGAAGTCCCAGAATAAGGACCCCGAAGACAGCCCACATCAAGAATTGATTATCCCCCATAGAATAGCGTCAATTGAGATGGCGGCGGAGAAATTCGCGGAGGGCCTTATGCCCCGCTGAAAAAACGCTCCCGAACTGCACGCCGATTCGCGGCTTTTCTTCGCTTTCGACGCGCGAGATGACGCCGCACAAGGATATATCGCGGGCCTCCTCGTTGAGATCGAACGTGATCTCGACTGGAGAGTTCTCCGTCAGGTCGGTCCCTTCCGTTTCGAGGAACATGCCGCCGCAGCTGACGTTCACCGCGGTGGCCGGAATGAGCTTTCCCTTGTGGCGGATGGTCACCGGAAGTTCGACCGTGACCCGCGGGTGCCTTCTCTTTTCCATACGCCTCCCTTTTTATACCCCACGCCGCCCTGTTGCAAGGGCTTTCACCCATTTCTTCGGTTGCCTCCAAAAAAAGTTGCGTGCAAAATAGACCAGAGACCTTAGACTCGAGACTCAAGACCCGGTCGCGCCCCTTGCATTCTTATCGCGCTCGGATGTAATTAATCGGAGGTGTTTATGGTCAAGAAAATAGGCGTCATAGGGGCGGGCAGCTGGGGAACGGCCCTCGCCAAAATATCGGCTGAAAAGGGCCATGACGTAACGATCTGGTCCTTTGAAAAAGAGGTCGCCGACGGCATAAACAGCAAACACAGGAACCCCGTGTATCTCCCGTCTTTCGACCTTCCCCATTCGATCAAGGCCGCGACCGAGCTCAAAGATGCGGTTTCAAGCAAGGACATGGTCCTCTCCGTCGTCCCGTCTCGTTTCGTGAGGGGCGTCTGGACGAAGGCCGCCGAATTCCTGTCCCCTTCCTCCATACTCGTGAGCGCGACAAAGGGGATAGAGGTCGAATCGCTCAAGCTCATGAGCGAGGTCCTTGCGGATTGCCTGCCGAAACATCCCGCGGGCAGGCGCACATACCTCTCGGGACCCAGCTTCGCGCCCGAGGTTGCAAGGGGGTTGCCGACGTCGGTCGTGATAGCGGGGACCGACGCCGCGACCATGGAGACCGTTCAGGAGACACTAAGGACGGACGCGTTCCTGACCTTCACGAACGAGGACATCACGGGCGTGGAGGTGGGCGGCGCTGTGAAGAACGTCATCGCCATCGCGGCGGG
>DYJF01000016.1:0-35451 GCA_020723205.1 Bdellovibrio sp. | reverse complement strand
AATGGGAGACGGACTCGGGTTCGGCCACAACGCGCGCGCCGCCATCATCACGCGCGGCCTCTATGAAATGGTGAAGATAGGCCGCGCGCTCGGCGCCAATCCCCTGACATTCATAGGGCTTTCCGGGATAGGCGACCTCGTGCTGACCTGCACCGCGGACCTCTCGAGGAACCACACCGTCGGCAAGAAGCTGGGCGAGGGGCTGTCTCTGGACTCGATCCTCAAGGAGATGAAGATGGTGGCGGAGGGCATCCCCACGGCGGAGGCGGTCTATCACTTGGCCAAAAAACATAATATTAACGCGCCCATATGCGAAGCCGTGTACCGGATGTTGCATCACGACTTAAAACCCAAAGAGGCCGTCGCTTGGCTGTGCTCCCTGCCCTTAAAGGACGAGCTCCGTTCGATAATTAAGTAATAGATACAATGTACTTGCGGATGGCGGCGAAATCCTATATAGACCGCGCCCTATCTACATCTCTGGGGGTGTTGTTATATAAGGGAGCAAAAATATATGAGCGCCCCCGGTGTCGCAGGTCCTGCATCATCACAGCAACCGCCTTATTATCTCGCCGCAGTTTCGGAGACGGGCGAATTTCCCGTCTTGGATCAGCGCGGAGCACGAGCCGATGCCGTCCGGACGAATGGTGCAGCGCCTGAAAAAAAAGAAGAGGATCCGGGCGAATATAGATGGATAGGTCCGCTCATCACTTTTCCACTCGCGATTCTCGTGCTCGTTCTGGCCATCATCAAAAGAAAAGGCGGTCCGGGAGACGGACCCGGAGGCGGCACCAGCGGAAACGGCACCGAAAAACCGGATGATCACGGCCGCCCGAACACCGGCTCTCCGTGGGGCGCGCTAAGAGAGACGGTTGCGATGCCTTTCGTCTCCGTAGGCCCGCTTGGAATTTTCAGCAACTGGTTCGGCAGGGGAAAAAGCGGGAAGGACGCGACGACAAGTGCAGACGAGGCGCCTGCAACTCCCCCTCCCCCTGCGCCGAAGGAGCCAAATCTTGAAGCGGTCATCGAACAATACAAGGCCGCATACTCGGAACAACTTGCGAAACTGGGCGTCAAAAAGAAAGAGGATCAAGAGGTACTTCTTTCATACTTTGCGAAGTGGGGAATCGATGACTGGTCGATGCTTTCCGAATCCCGAAGGGACCACCTGACGATGACGGGCGGGCTTCCGAAGAAAGTCATCGAATCGACGGAGGTGAACCTCATTTTGAGGATCGAGCCGGATTCGAACAGAGAGACCTTCTCGCGCCAGCAGATCGAACGGCTCTTGACCCGCGCGCGCGTCTTCGCATGGGTCTCAAAAAACGGTGAGAGTTACGCCGGAAAGCGTTCTTTTATCGAAATCGACGGACGCGCCGCCGACATCATACAGGTCTGGAAGGACACAGATCACAAAGTGAAAAGGGCCAGATTCAATTATCACGGCGGCCCGATCCCCGAATCGTTCATTGAATACGTAAATCACAGGGCGGGGATGGGAGGTGATCTTCTCCTCGTTCCCGTCGCACTCAAGGCGGAGGTCCCAAATTCGGCGCCCCAGGCACCTGTGACCGCTCCCGCAATCGCTCCGGCCGAAGCAATGAGCCGGCCGCAAGCGTCAACCGCCCCGCAGCCCCTTGAGGCCTTCTCCGACTTGCGACTTGAGGCGCAAGCAGGGACTGCTTCGCCCGACGTGCCAAGTTATATAATGAATCTGGCGGCCTTTGAACTCCCCATAATTTTCGACAACGATCCACTGCTCAACCAGCTTCTCACAATGGGTGAACTTCGCAGCAGAACAGACGATGGCTATGCAAAGACGATCGCTCAAGCCGTTCTCTTCCTGTGGAATCTGGCACTGATGAGGGCTCGGCCGAACTCTTCGTTGAGGCAAATGAACCATACTGATCGCACGCCGACGCGCCGGTTCATCGAAGAGCAAGCGATAGAGCTGATTCATCTGTTTCCACAGAGCGAGCCCATAAGCAAAGTTGCCGAGGGCCTGCGTCGTCGAGTTCGCAATGATTACATGCTTTTTTACGAACCCGACAGGCAAATGGCCGATTACGTTTCAGAAATTGCAGTGTCGGCTTTCGAAAGCTCTTTTTTCGATAAGAAAACTGGGCGCTTCAATCTGGATGACATCTTCATACAATTATTCGTCAAGCGGTTTGCCCTGTGGAAGGTTAATGAGGTTGCACGTATCTGGGGCGATATGCCTGACGAACTCCGCGAAGCATTCGGAAGAAGAGCGCCGGGCGAAGGATATCCCGCCCTTTTCATCGAGTTCATGCTCGCGGCAAGCGGCGGTCTGGACATCAGCTACGCGCTGGAAAGGAACGAAAGACCGTACAAAGCTCACTACGGTCTGGATCGGGACGACAGCGGGACCATTTCAAGACAGGTCCACGAAGAGCTCGCCGCAAGATTTCCCGGCCTTCTCCATTACGGACATGTCTTTGAACGGATCGAGCACAGACGCTCATGGCAGCGCCAAGAGGCGGCCGAACGCAACCCGCAGCCGAAGGCAACCGCTCCGGCCGTTGCACCCCGCGCGCCGGCAAGGACCTCGCCTGCCCGTCCTGCAACGCGCGTAGCAGCCACCAGAAGTGGGGCCCCGGCCCAACAGATGCCACCGCAATACTGGGTCTTGAGCTCTCGCACTATCGGCAAGCTCTACGCCGTTACACAGAACGAGCGCTATGTGATGACGAACATAAGAGCTCATCTCCGCGCAGAGCCGGGCGCTGATGAAGCGGACCTGACGGCGATGGCATACATCATAGAGTTCAGGTGGCTTTTGAAGGGAGAAATGGATCACTCACCCACGACTGAATTCATAAAGGAACAGGCCTGGAAGCTTTTGGAAAATAAAACCTCGCTTGCCGCCTACCGCGGCGCCGAGAACAGGGTCGGGCATCACGATGATGAATATCTCAAGAAGTTGGTCCAGGGTTACTATTTTTCCGTGATAAATAAATTTGGTTCCATCGGCACTCCCGCCTCGGCGCAGGAGATCGGCTACCTGCAGGAGCTTGCGGTCCTGGCGTTCAAGAAATATTTCTCTTCCGAAGACGTCGGATATTTCGGACTTTCAGATATCTACCTGGATCTGTTCGCAAGAGAATATGCCGGCCTGAAATTGAAGGAGCTCTCTCATGTGTGGGAGAATATGCCGAAGGGACTGCATCAGGCGTTCGGCAAGCCCACGGGCGGTCAACCATATCCCCAGCTCTTCCTGGATTTCATGCTGGCCGTCGCTAAGAAAGGCGATGAGATAAGCATCTATTATATAACCGGCAGGCAGGAGGACGTGGATTGGACGACCGAAGAACGTCGGCAGGCCGGGAAGGTGTTGCTTTCTGACTACCCGGGTCTTGGAAATTATCCGTTGGTCTTGAGAACTCTCACGTGGCACTTGGCCGAGAAGATAGCCGCCCAACCGGCAAAAACCGCCGCACCACCTGCGCCAGCCGCCGTAGCTGCGCCTGCTGAGCCGTCAGTATCTATGGAAAGAGCGGTGGAAAGGGCGATCGTGCGCGATATCGCAGACGCGATGGGGTTAGATGAAGACGTGCTTGAAGCAGAGTTTCCCCCTCTGCGCCCGTCTACTCAGGCCGCACCTTCCGCTCCCGCTGCGCCTGCGGCCCAAGAACCGTATCAAATTCAAGGCACTCGCGTGTTCGAAAACCTCCAAAGCATTTCAATGCAACATTTTTCATTGCAGTATGTGCGGGAAGTTCTGCGGGGGGAAAAAGACGTGTATGAAAACTTCATACACGAAATGGCAGTCATCATAGAATTCAGATGGTTGATGAGCGGGGGAACAACTCCTCTCTACAACCGTGATTTCATTTTTCAACAAGCTGCCTCACTAACGAAGGACAATTCTCTTCGAAGCCAATACAGAAGGGGCGGTTTTAATTACGAGAAACTTTACGAGCAGAACTTAGATTGGAGCAGTGTTCAAAACAGAGTCGGTTTCATGTCCGGCCGCGGAGTCGATCCTTCTTTGGCCGGGATCACCAAACAGGAAAACGATTACCTCGACGCCCTTGTTGTTCTAGCGTTCCGGGAACTTTTTTTCCGCAAAGACAGCGGTCTCATCGAAATACCGCTCATGTATATGGATCTGTTCGTGACGGAATTCGCCCCATTGAAGCTCAAAGAATTGGCCGAGACTTGGGAGAGAATGCCCAAACAGCTCCAGGATGCATTCGGTCCTATGCGCGGCCGCATTTATCCTTCGCTCTTCATCGAATTCCTGCTGACCTTGGCCGAACAGGGTGGTGATATAGGCCACTATTTCAAAGCGGGGATACCGGAAAATGTTGATTACTATTATTCCCCCGCGATTGCAGAGGATATGAAGAGATTTGAGGGCCAATTGCTGAAGGAGCATCCGGGCCTTGCGCAATACCCAAGTGTTCTGCACGCACTCATACGCCGGCGTTTGGCCACAGAGGCATCATCAGTCGCTACGCAATCGGCACCCGCCCCCGTGTCGCCCGCAGCCGCGCCTTCCGCACCGGTTGCTCCCAGTGCTTTGCCGGAGTCCGTACGCGTACAGGTTCCCGGCTTCGGCCCGGCGCTGGTCTCGTCAAGTTTACCGACGTCTGCCAGACCTGCGGCTCCGCAAGTACCATCCGCGCCCGTTGCTCCTGCCACGCCCGCGGCGCAATCGGAGGCTTTTGCCGCGCCGCGCTTACAAGGGACAGTATTTCTCAAGTCTGTCTGGGTGTCCATGCCTGAGGAAATTGTCGATCAATTCGGAGGATCGCATCTGCCTAGCCCGCTTCCTCGTTGGTTCAGCGATTTTCTCTCAACTGTTCCGAATGAGACCGACTACGCCAAAGTGGCGCGCTTGGCGGAAAAGTATTTCTATCGGACGCAAGCACGGCAGACCACACCATCTGCCACATCGCCCATAGCTGCCTCTGCAACACCTGCTGCTACTGTTTCTGCGGCCACCACTCAATCGCCTCCGGTAGGAGAGGGCCATTACGTCATCGATCTGGAAGTGTTCGACCATTTGAATCCGGATTCACGCTTCATTCGTTCCGTGATAACAAAATTGAGAGACGAACCTGTAGCCGACAAGTTGGACGGCATGTCGGATTCGGATAATCTCATTTCCATAGCACAGGCCATTCTTTTTCTCTGGAACTTGCGTCTTGTGCAGTCGAGATACAATATAAAACTATCCCATCTAAAGGACTACGAACTTGCTCCCACCTACGAGTTCGTCGCCCAAGAGGCGAAAAATCTTGCACGCTGGTCGCTCGTCACCAAGCCCGCAAAAACAATGGACCTCGCCGAATTTTCTGAAGAAATGGACATGGCCTTGAGATCATACAGCTATGTTTCTCAAATTCGCAGCTATCTAATAAGATTGGCATCGGATGGAGTTAAAAAATCGCTCTACAACTCGGTCTCTAAGAAGATGGATGTGCCGCCAGTGTTGACAAAACTGTTTGCCCATGACTTTGCCAAATTCAAAATAAAAGAACTTGTCAGCGTTTGGGATAAAATGTCCGATGATCTCCGCGCCGCATTCGGGCAGCCGCGTCCGGGCGACACTTATCCGCAAGCGTTCATCGATTTCATACTTTCGATAAGGCATGGGGGTAATCTCGCCTTTTATTTCAGAAGGCATGACGAACCGATCACACTTGCAACCATGGATGCCGCCAGCGCGCCCGGAGGTGATGTCAATGATGTTGGCTTCAGAACAAGAGTCCAAGTGGAAAACGAGCTCGCCAAATCAAATCCGGGACTTATGTATTACCACGAACTCTTTTCAGAGTTGGCACGTTATCTGGCATACGAGCGCAGAGAGGCGGAAAAGAGTCCAGCAGCGACAACGACCCCGCCCCGCCCTCTGGAACACGCCACCCCTTCCGCACCTCGCTCGACCGGTTCTCTATTTGTCGACGGAGTGGAGATCAAGCCGACCCAGCGTGCTACCGACGAGGCGCAAGTCACAGGGCTCCTGGCCGGCGCGGATGCACAAACAACTCGTGACGCCCAAAAATTAAAAGAACTCGTCCTAAGTGGCATTAAAAAGTTTGCCGATAAGGTCGGCGGGCTCATCGCCGACTTTGAGCTGGTAAACGGCATCATGAACGATGCCGCTCGTTCAAAATCACACCAGCTCTTTGAAGACGGGCGGAACTTTCTCAAATTATCCGGTCATGCCAGGCACTATTACATTCATCTTGCGATAGAGGAATATGCGCACGAGGTACAAGCGGCGTTTGACGAGAGCAGACCACCCATATGGTTCGCTAATTTTATTGAACAAATATTCAGGCACAGACATCGCATGACTGATATCAAAGAATTCGAACAACAGGCGGCCAAGTTCAGGTTCCAGAAACAGGACAAAGTGATTGCAAACATCTTTGGAGTACAGAAGGCGGTCATCGATCAGATCGCAGGGGGTGTCGTTGTACCTGATCGCCAGCGCGGCACGATTTCAAATCTCGCCGCCGCAGCAATCAGCGCGTGGGAGATTCTTGAACCCGTCCAGAAATCATGGTTCGTTTCGCAGGCGATACCCGAACTCATTGCAAGACGCGGCGAACTTCCACCTGCATTCATAAGGTGGTTCTCAAGGCATATCGCACCGGAGCTTTTGAAGGGCAATGCACCCAGCGGCGGCGCAACACCCGCTGCCCAAGGCGGACAGGGCGCGGGTGGCGGGGCTGCGCCGGCGCCTCATAACGGGAGCGAAGTAGGCCGCGCCGTAAGTGCGCTTCTGCCCTCCGGCGAGGCGCCGATCTCACAGGGCGGCGCCGCACCTCATGCGTGGAACCCGATATCCGGCCGCGCAATTTCAATGCCGGCCCGCACGATGCAGCCGTTCGTCGCAAGTTTTTTAAGATTCACTCAACCATTGAGAATGAATTGTCAGTCATTGCATTAAAACCGGAGGTTTAAAAATGGATGTGTCAGATAGTTATTGCCAAGCGGCCAAGATCGTAGGGGCCCCGCGCGGTTATCTCTATGACGGACCGACGATCTCCGCCATTGACGATGCGGACGACTGTCCCTGCGAACCGCGGGACACGTATTGCCGGTGTCCGGATGCGGCCGCGCTTAAGGGAAAAGACGAAAGCCGCAAAGAAAGGGATTGGAAAGAGATCGCCGCCGTCGTCGCGATGGTAGCGCTGATGCTTTTGCCGTTCTTCAGGTCGCGGAAGAAAGGTCCGCCAGACGGTCCGGATGGTTCAGGCGGCGCAGGCGGCAAGGATAAGCCGCTGCCGAACGGCGGCAACATGCCTCCATCCGAGCCGGCCATACCGGACGTCTTCAGCTCAATGGAGACCGAACCCGCTCCGCTCTACGGACTCATCTCCGGTGGCGTGGGCCTTCTGCATGCCGACAGCACATACGGCGGATCGTCCGATGACGGCGTATGGAAGTGGGTGGCGCTCGGCGTGCTTGTAGCGGCCAACGTCGCAAGTTTCATCTATTTCAGGAGAAAGAAACAGGCGACCGCACAACCCCAAGAGACCCCTCCGCCGCAACCGGTCGTGGAGGCGAACAAGGGCGTCGCTGACAAGCGCGGCACAACCGATAACGACGATCCGCCGCCGACCGTTACGGTGGGCGGTCTTCTTCCGTCAGGCGAAGGGAACGCAAGACCGACGGGTGCAAGCCGGACATTCCTGCGGCATCCGCTGCGGGCGATGGTCTTAGGATCGCGCACGGCGCTGGGCCTCCCCTTGCCGCCGAGGGTCTCATCGTTCAGCACGGCGGCCATGCCTTTCTTGACCTTGCGTTTTCGATGAGCTAGAAGATGCCATGGCGAAACGGAAGGACGAAACAATAGAGGACGATCCGCTCATTGCCGCGCTCATCGACGCGAAGGGAAAAAACGTCGAGATAATCGCTTTCGGCATCATGTACACGGGAACCCTCAAGCGCGTTGACGTTGAGAACGGAACCATCATCATCGCGAGCAACGAGGATCAGGCGATGATCGAGATAGAACGGGTCGAATCCTTCAGTTTGGTGACACAATGAAGATACCTAATGTTCTGATAGCGGCCCTTTCCGTCATCCTGCCCGTTGCCTTACACGCGCAGGACGCGTCTGTCGGCGCAGAGGAACTCCCCCTCAAGATCGCCGTCGTGGGAACCACAAACTACACAGACATCAACCTCATACAGAAGAATCTTAAACGCTCCTCTCTCATAGCGGATCTTTCCACCACCCTTTCCAGCCGCGAACTCTACGAATTTTCGGGAAGATATCGCGGCGCGCCGGAGGCGGTCATAGAAGAGGTCGCAGGTCTGGCACAGGACCGCTTCTCGGTGGAGTCGCCAAAAAAGATCAAGCAGGGCGCCCCTTTGACCATCACCTTGAGAAAGATCGCTCCCTAAAAACCGGCCGGCGCCCGCCTCCTTCCTCGACAAAAAGCCGGTATACACCTGCTTCCATAACCTTTACATTACGGCGGGTTAAAATCACCACGGCGCCAGATCCCGATCCCCAGCATATTTTATGTGAAAGGGTATGAAAGTACATACCCATTTTTTAGAGCTTGAATTACACGTGTCCTAAGCGGGACAATTTGCAAGTAATTGAAAACGTTTTGCTGCCTATCCTGATTGCTGGCGCAGACCTCGTTTTAGAAATGGGAGGCGCCGTATGGATTGGGAATTGACTACGGTGGCAAGTTCGCATATGGCGGTCATTGGGGGCCCTCTTTCACGGAGGGCCTTATTTTTGCCCGCAGTCCGCCGTTAGCGGGCGGCCGGACCGGAATGGAGAGGAGGGTATATGAGCGATCAAGAATTTGTTTCAACCCTTGCTTCCATCGTATGCTGTCCCGTAAACGATGCCGGCTGCGAGGAGAGCCGTTTCTGCGAAACGCTTAAGCAGACCCCGCGAAATTTTAGCTTCCAGAGCGCCGTCCAGTTCTGCAGCTGGTTCGAAAGCGCCGGCTGTTCAACGCTCGCGCGCGACATAAAGCGGTTCATGGCTGCCGCCCCGCAATGCAGGATTTTCTCCGAAGAATGCGAACGGGCGGTCAGCGAGTACGAAAAAAGCAAAGGCGTCTCCTTGCGCGAGCGCTGCATGGGAATGAGCGCCGGCGATACTGAAGAGATATCAACCTTCTGCCGCGGCGTTCAGACGGGACAGGGAACTCCGCCTCCTCCGCCGCCCGGCGATTCAAGCGGGATCGGCTGGTTGGGCGGCGGAGCCATCGCAACGGGCGCCGCGACACTTATCCTATACATAAAGAGGTTCATAAGGATAATAGGCGAGATCGGCAAGGAGGCGGAGGCCGCCAATGAGAACATCGGCCTTGCCACAAAGGCGCTGCGCGCCCTCAACAGGGAATCGAAGGCGTTCTTGAAAGAGGTCCGAAACTTCTTCAGCGGACCGGTCTATGAATTCGGAAAGACGCTGAAATATATCTTCACGCTTAAATGGATAACGGACAAGAACAAGAAACCGAGGACGCCGAAACAGGACGAAGGGCCCGTTCAAACTCAAGCGGCCGGGGCCGGCGAGGCAAAAGCGGAGAACCCGCGTCAGACAAGTCCCGACCTAAGACCGGTCGTTCCGGATGCGGACCCGATCCGCGGAAAGCCGCTTAGATCCGTCGTCCTGACGCAGCTTGAAAGCTTGAAGGACGACGCCGCGTACGGGCAAGCCGGGCAATTGTTCGACGTGCAAAAAGAATACGTGCAGCTCTATCTCTCCGAGCTTGCCATCAACAGGTGGCACGCCTTAACGCCGGAAGCTCGCGGCGAATATCTTAAGAACGACACGCTGCCGCTGCGGGGCGCGCTCCCCAACGAGTTCATAAGGTGGTTCGCTATGAAATACGTCCGTGAAGAAGTGATAGCGCAGGTCCACACCTCCTCAAAGGAATGGGCCAAAGAGATATCAAAAGAGATAGCGGCCGGGGTCGTTCCCATGGTTTACAACGTGCAGAACCAGATACTCGCGGCGAAGTTCTTCGGAACGGGCGAGCAAACCGCGCAGCACGCCGCGGAGATGGCGATAGATATCTGGAGAAAGACGGATAGAACCGCGCAGGCGATGCTGGTGGACGTGACAAGACCGCCGAACGGCGGCGACCTGCCGGCCAAGTTCATAGCGGCGCTTCCGCAGAAGATTGACATGAGGCGGCTTGCGCAGAGCATCTCCTTTCACATCAGGCCGCGGCTCGACAGCGTGACGGAACAGCTCGTGAAGGATACGCGGCTAAGCGTTCCCACCTCGCAATATCTGGCGCGAATGGTCATAGAAAAATGGCTGGAACTCGACGAGACAAGCCGCGCCAATTTTGTGGAACCCGGCCGCACGCTCCTGGGCGGCGAGCTGCCTATGCTTTTCATGAGACGCTTCAAAAAGGATGCGAACCTGCGCGATGCGGGAAAACTCGCCGTGGTCTATGAACGATTGGTAACGATCAGGCCGGAGCTGAAGCGCTACAGTTTCTCGATAATCAACGCTCGAGTAACCGTGCTGTACGAGGCGTGGAGGGAGCTGCCCGCTGGAATCAAGGCGCAGTTCGGGGAGGCGGACCAGAGAGCAGTCATACCGACGTCGTTCGTCGAGCTGATGCGCACGTCTCTCCGCGTGGGCACGATGCAGCGTGGCCGCATCGAGCCGTCGCGCGAACCGTGGAGATACGATGCAGAAGACAGCTCCATCGAGTACGAAGGTTACGATCTTTCGCTCGTAATGAAGTTGCTCGTTCAGGAGAACGACGAACTGGCTTCCTATCCGACGGTCCTCACCGTAAGGGCGCAGGCGCTCGTTGACGACTGGAAGAACCTGCCCGACAACATCAAGCGCGCCTTTCTCGATCACGACGCCAAGATGGGCAACGGCAACGGCGACACCGAGGTCTCCGTTCTATATATGAAGTTGTGGCAACGCTTAAACGGCGGAATAGGGGTCAATGACAGGAACCCTGTCACTCCGAACGGTAACGGAGGTACAAACGGCAACGGCGGCGGCGTTAAGGTGTCGGGGCTTTTGCCCGCTGACGAGAGTTCCGGGCCCTTCTCTTCGTCCAGCGAGCGTTCGACGGCGCCCGTCAGGAACACGGTTGTCACAGGTGCAACGATGATGCGCGCGGTACGTCCGCAACCGGTCGTTTTCAGGCCGCCCACAATGTTCAGGATGTTGCCTTTGTCTTTTGCGAACGCGTTTTGAAAAGCTCTCTGATGCGGTCCAAATCTGCAACCTTGAC
Organism: Bdellovibrio sp.; assembly: GCA_020723205.1. Lineage (GTDB taxonomy): Bacteria > UBA10199 > UBA10199 > 2-02-FULL-44-16 > DYJF01 > DYJF01. The sequence continues at coordinate 24,227 of DYJF01000016.1, read as the reverse complement.
TTTTCATAGCGCAATTGACCCGCCCGGGGCAATAGGGTAACTTTGCGCCCATGTCAGAAACGGTCGGGATATTCCGCTGCGAAAATTACGATGTTGAGCCGCTCGTGGGCATTTTGAAAGACGCTGCGACCGCCGTCGGCTTTAACACCGGTTCCATTCGTGGAAAGACCCTGCTTTTAAAGCCGAACATGCTTGGCGCCTATCCGCCGGAGATGGGGATAACCTCTCATCCTAATTTCGTCGAGGCGGCCATAATCCTTTTCAAGGGTCTCGGCGCTAAGGTCTGCGTGGGAGACAGCGCCAACGGTATTTTCGAGATAGATTCCGTCTGGGAGAGGACTGGCATCCGCGGCGTCTGCAAGCGCCACGGTGTCGAAGAAAAGGTGTTCGAACGCGAGGGGAGCCAGATCGTTGACGGGCTCCTCATCGCAAGACCGGTCCTTGAAGCGGACGTTGTCGTAAACCTGCCGCGCTTCAAGACTCACGGACTTACGGTCCTTACCATCGCCGCAAAGAACCTTTACGGCTGTGTGCCCGGCCTGCAAAAGACTCGCTATCATCAAAAGGCAACCGACCGGCTTGAGTTTGCAAAGCTCGTAGTGCGAATAGCCGAGATCGCCAAGCCCGCATTGAACTTGGTCGACGGAATCCTTGCGATGGAAGGCAACGGACCTTCAGCGGGACGGCTCGTGCCCCTGAATGCGGTCGTCTCCGGGACAAATCACCATGCCGTGGACACTGTCTGCGCCAAGATCATCTGTCTCGATCCCAAACATGTTGATACGATAGAGGCGGCCGTGTCTCTGGGCCTGTGGGACCCTGAAACGAAGATCGCCGTCGCAGGCAAAACGCCTGAAGACGTAAGGCCTGCGACCTTCGACCTTCCAGCGACCTTCACGAAGGGAATGCGCGACTGGTGGATATCTCTATTCGTCATCAACAGGATATGGGGCGGGATCTCGATAAAACCCAAAGTCAATGAAAAGAAGTGTCAAAGATGCGGACTGTGCGTGAAGGCCTGCCCCGTCGATGCGATAATCACTGAAAAAGCCGCCTCCGTTCATGCTGAGCTTGTCGAAGCACAAGCCGTTCACCCTTCGACATGCTCAGGGCAAACGCTTGCTCGCGCACCGCACGTTCTGATTAAAAACTGCGTTCAATGCTACTGCTGCCATGAGATCTGCCCCTATCAGGCGATAGACTTAAACGAGAGCTTGGGCGTGCGCATAGGGAGATTTTTGGGTGAAAGAAGGATCAGAAAACTCAACGGATGCAAGTGAGGTTGTAATGAAAAAAATTGTAGCTGTCATTGGAACATCGAGGGCCACGGCCGACGAGAAAGCCACTGCCGAGGAAATAGGCCGGCTCGTCGCCAGGAACGGCTGGATACTCGTCAACGGTGGGCTTGAAGGAATAATGGAAGCGTCCTCAAGAGGCGCGAGAGAGGAGGGCGGGGTCGTGGTGGGGATCCTTCCGACACCGACGACGGAGGCCGCCAACCCTTATGTGACTGTACCTATCGCGACCAACATGGGCCACGCAAGAAACGTGATAATCGCTCACACTGCGGATGTCCTGATAGCCGTCGGCGGCGGCGAGGGAACATTATCCGAAATAGCTGTCGCCAGAAAACTTGGAAAGACGGTCTTCGGGATAAGAAGCTGGGAAGTGGCCGGTGTCACGACAGTTGCAAGTACTAAAAGCGCGATCGAGGGATGCAAGAGCATTTTGGGGTAGCATGCCCTCTCTTCGTTTTTGCGCGCCCGGCAGGATTCGAACCTGCGACCCTCTGGTCCGTAGCCAGATACTCTAATCCGCTGAGCTACGGGCGCGAATTTCTTGGAACCTATATCTTTCCCTGCAACAAGAACGCGATGACAAGGGCGTAGATCACCAAGGACTCGATCAACGCCAACGCAATGATCATCGGCGTCTGGATCTTGGAAGAGGCCTCCGGATTCCGTGCGATACCCTCCAGCGCTGCCGCAGCGGCCCTTCCCTGTCCCAAGGCACCGCCGAACGCGGCAATCCCTATACCAATACCCGACCCGATTGCAAGCGCCCACGCAAAGGTGGAACCCTTGGAAACGGCCTCGGCCCCTTCCTGCGCATAGGCCGTTACCGAAACAGCTAACATGCCGATAATACTGAATAATTTTATGAAGATCCTCCTCATGACCCCCTCCTGCCCGCCCGCTTGGCGAGCTCAATGTCCCTCTTTTTGCGTCGCAAGCCCGATATAAACTATGGAGAGCAGACTAAACACAAAAGCCTGAATAAATGCCACAAAAATCGTGAGCCCCATGAAGGCGATCGGAACGAAAAGCGGAACGAGCCCGGAAAATATTTCGAGGACCACATGGTCTCCCACCATGTTGCCGAACAGACGCACAGAAAGGGATATCGGCCTGACGAGATGGCTCGTCAGCTCGATCGTCAGCATCAGGGGAGCGAGCCAGATGATAGGGCCCGACATGTGCTTCAGATAATCAACGAACCCCTGCTCTTTTATCCCGACATAATTGTAGTAAAGAAAGACGCATACGGCGCAGGCGACGTTCGTGTTGATGTTGGACGTGGGCGGGACAAACCCCGGCACGACGCCGATAAGATCGCAGCAGAGTATATAGATGAACAGTGAGCCGATGAGCGGCAGATAACGCCTCGCCTTGGGGCCGATTATGTCCTCCATCAGGCGCAGAAGCGCTTCGACGGTTATCTCAAAGATCGTGGCGAAAGCGAACTTTCTGGAAGGGATCACGTTGTCATCCGTTCTCCTCAACCTCCTCCACGCAAGGACGGAGGCCAGCGTCAACGCCAGGCCGATGAACGCGGACGTGGCTACGTGAAGATTGGCCGCGTCTATGTGCACGGGAATGGAGAGCTCTTTTGCCAGCCACGGAATTATCTCTATTCTTTGCATGCTGTCTGGCCCTTAATTAGACACAAGATTCCTTGTGCCGTGATCGCCAAGACCATTGTTGATAACCCCGCCATAAATGCAAGTACGTTGATGGATAAGCGGGATAAGACATACCAAAGGAACGCGCCTATCAGGAGAAATTTCAGGAGCGCTATCAATATAAAAACAATGAGCGGTCTTTTCCTTTCGCCGAACATCGCTCCGATCAATATCAACATCAACTCATAGCTCGCGATAACAAGCGCTGCGCCGAGACAAACAGATGAGGTGATGATAAATGAATGCAGCGGGAGAGAAGCCGCCGCAAGAACGGCCATAATGATGAGCGCCGTGACCCTGATGCTGTTCATTTTGAAATATCCCCGCGGTCCCTGTGCCAGTTCATTATTCGGACGAGATTATAAAAGCCGCCCGTAGCGCCAAGGATGAGACATATTATCGTGAGCCACGGCGACGTCCCTATTTTTTTGTCCACGTAGTTCCCGAAGAAAAGGCCGGCTAACACGGAGACCGCGACCTGCACGCCGGCCACGCCGTAGACCGCATACGCGAGATACCAGCTATTTTTGCCGTTTTGCCCATTCACCGATCACCTCTATCGTCCTCTTTATATCCTCGCTTGTGTGCGCAAGAGATACGAACGCCGATTCAAAAGAGGACGGGGCAAGATAAATGCCTCCATCAAGAAGGAAGTGAAAGAAATCCCTGAACTTTGCTCCGTCGCTTTCCGCTGCGGAGACAAAATCAACCACCGGCTTATCCGCAAAAAAGACGGACCACATCGCACCCACGCGGTTGATCCTATGCGGGATGCGTTTATCTTTCAAAACCCTTTCTATGCCCTCTGTAAGCTCCGCCGATATTTGTTCGAGCTTTTCATAAACGCCGGGGACGGAGAGAAGCTCTATCGTTTTGATGCCGGCCGTCATCGCCAAGGGGTTGCCTGAAAGCGTCCCCGCCTGATATACGGCGCCGAGCGGCGAGACCTGCCGCATATATTCTCTTGCGCCTCCGTACGCCCCCACCGGCAAGCCGCCCCCGATTATCTTTCCCAGACACGTGAGATCCGGCCTTATCTTATATCTCTCCTGCGCGCCGCCGAACGCGACCCGGAAACCGGTCATCACTTCGTCGAATATCAGAAGCGAGCCGTATCTTTTCGTTGCGTCGCGGAGCCCCTCCAAAAATCCGTCTTTGGGCAAAACGCAGCCCATGTTACCGGCGACCGGTTCCACGATGACACACGCCACTTCTTTGCCGTGCGCTTTCATGGCCCGATCTACGCCGTCAATATCGTTATATCTGCAGACTATCGTATGCCTCGCCGTCACGCCCGCCGAGGTCGGCTCCCCGCAAGTCGCGGCGCCGGAACCGGCCTTCACCAGAAGAGGATCGGCGTGTCCGTGATAACAGCCCTCGAACTTCACGATCATGGGCCTCTTTGTAACGCCGCGCGCAAGACGTATAGCGCTCATGGCGGCTTCAGTTCCGGAATTTACGAACCTGACCATTTCGATCGAAGGGACCGCGTCGCATATCACCGACGCGAGACGCGTCTCGAGTTCGGTCGGTGCGCCGAAGCTTGTTCCGTTCTCTATGGCTTCGTTCAGGGCGTCCACTACTTCGGGATGCGCGTGGCCCAAAATCGCCGGTCCCCAGCTTCCGACGTAATCTATATACTCGTTCCCGTCGACGTCCCAGATGTGCGAGCCCTTCGCCTTTGCTATAAAAGGGGGAATACCGCCGACGCCGTTGAACGCTCGGACGGGCGATGAAACCCCGCCCGGCATGACGAGCTTGGCCCTCTCGAAATGGCCCGCTGACCTTTCCCTCTTCATAGATTCGTTCCCTTCGGGACGATATAGAAAATTACGCTCCAAAGGTAAAGAACGACTTCCGGCGGAGCTTGCTTTTATGTGGCTTCCATGATAGCAAAACGCCCGCTTATGCGGTTCCCGTTCAGACAGACCATCTCCATCGCGAGATACATTTCGCGGCAGAAAAGGGCCAAAAAGGCGCGTTTTCCGCTCGTCCTGATGCTGGAGCCGCTGCACGCCTGCAACCTCACATGTTCGGGGTGCGGGCGTATCCGTGAGTATAGCGACAGTATGTCGAAGATGGTCCTGCTTGCCGACTGCCTCAAGGCCGTTGACGAGTGCGGCGCGCCGGTCGTTTCGATCTGCGGGGGGGAACCGCTCCTGTATCCGGAGATTGAAAAGTTGACATCGGAAATATTGAACCGCGGGCGCGTCGTCTATCTTTGCACGAACGGACAGGTGCTTGAAAAAAAATTATCGCTGTTCAAACCGCATCCTTTTTTCAATTTCAACGTCCACATAGACGGCCTGCAAAGAACGCACGACATCATCGTCGAAAAGGAGGGAGCGTTCGCGAAGGCGATCGGCGGCGTAAAGGCGGCTCTGGCGAAAGGGTTCACGGTTTGCACCAACACCACGGTCTACAAGCAGACGTCCCCCTCGGAGGTCCGTCAGCTCATAGGCGAACTCACAAGGATCGGCGTCAACGGCATCCTCCTTTCACCCGGTTATTGCTACGAGGACGTTGACGACCAATCGGTCTTTCTGACGCGCGAAGAGATATTCGAAAAATTCAGGGCCATCCGCGAAACGGGGAACGGAAAAAGAATATGGTCGACGCCGCTCTATCTCGATTTCCTTTCGGGGCTCCGTGAATACGATTGCACGCCGTGGGGCAACGTCACATACAACATCAAGGGATGGAAGGCGCCCTGTTACCTCATCACAGACGGACACTACCGGACGTTCGGCGAGTTGATGAAGAACGTCGAGTGGGAACGCTACGGCCCGAAGAAGGACAGGCGCTGTGAGAACTGTATGGTCCATTCCGGCTTCGAGGCGACCGTAGCGCTTACAACGGGCGATTCGCTCAAGGACGCGCTTCGCATGGCGCGCTGGACACTTTTATGAATGAAGGGTTGATAGCCATTTTTGGGGCGCTCGATGATGAAATCCGCATTATCCGTTCCAAAATGGCCGTTGACGAGCAGATACACCTCAAACCGTCGCTGCTGCTGCGGGGACAATTCAACAAGCGCGAGATACTTTTGGTGAGAAGCGGCATCGGCAAACCGGCTATGGAGCGCACGGTCGACTGGTGCCTTGAGAATTTCAAGCCCGACTCATGCCTAAATGTGGGATATGCCGGAGGCACCACTCCGCACATGAGCGCCGGAGACCTCATTATAGCGACTTCGGTCGTCGATGCCGAAAGCGGAAAGAAATTCCCTGCGAACGAAGGGCTTTCGGACACGGCCGGTAATCTATGCGCGCAAAAGGGCCTTAAGGCCATGCGGGGAGGACTGGTCACCGTCGGCAAGGTCGTTTCTTCGCCCCACGAAAAGGCGTTCGTGGGCACCGAACATGATGCGTTCGCGATAGACATGGAGAGCTCCGCGTTCATGGAACGCTGCGCCGCCGCCGGGACGCCTTGCGTGGTCGTGCGCGCTATCCTGGATCCGCTTGATGTCGTCCTTCCGAATATGGATGACGTGATAGGAGCGGATGGAAAGATGTCTTTTGGACGCGTAGCCGGACATCTGTTCCATCACCCAAAGGATACGTTAGCGCTGCACAAGATCGAATACTGCGCGATAAAGGCGCGGGAGGCGATAACCGAATTTGTGGAGGCGTGGACATCATGACGAAAAAGGGCACTAAAAAGATCGTTATAAAAGCCGCGATAATCGTCGTGCTGCTTGCGGCGTTCGGAATACTTCTCAAGACATCGAGCGATACGCGCAAAGAGGTCCCGTACGATCCGGCTATGCTTACCGCTCGAAAATATTCGATGCTGAAGAACTGGATACCCAAGAATTCCAACCTTGTCGTTGTCGCCGACATCTACCGGCTCTCATCCATACCGGTCCTTAAGAACCTGCTCGAACAGGGGCTCTTCAAAGGGGACGACACATCGATCAAGACGATAGGAGCGCTTCTCGGGGCGGAGACCAAGATAGGCATGATCGTGATGAGCGCCGCGTTCGGCGATGCGGGGACGCCCGTTTCGTTCGTCGTCGTAGCGCAGGGGGATTTCCGCGAGCTCGATTTCGTCGAGTCGGTGAAACAACAGCTCTCCCTTGAAAACCTGTCGCTCTCCTCAAGCCGCGAGGGCGGCGTATCATTATATACGCAGGCGGGGACCGACTCCCCGTTCGCCTTCGCGATACCCGATCCCAGCCATCTCATAGTCGGCACGAAGGAGATCATGAAAACGCTCATCAGTGAGCGAAAAGATAAAAGGGAGTTCCCGTTAACAACGCTTGATTCCCCGTTCTTCGGGTTCTTAAACTCATCGGAACGCATCCAAAAAGCCCTGCCGCCTCAATTCGCGTCGTTGACGCAGGCGCTTTTCTGGGCGGATGAGAACAACTCGCTTCAGATATCGGTCATGTGTTCCACGCAGGAACAGGCCGCCGGCCTTAAGATGTTCTTCTCCGGAATGAAGGCGCTTTCGATGCTGCAGAACGAATCGAACAAAGAGGCAGTGGAAGCGCTTGGTTCGATCGCTATCGACGGCGAGGGGCAGGCGGTCAGGATCGGCGCTCCTCTTGATTCACTTCCGGTGATCATGCAGACGAAATAGTTCAGACGAAGAGCGGGATTATCCTGAATAACCCCACATCGACGAGTCCCTTGTCGGTGAGCTTGAGCTCCGGGATGACCGGAAGCGCCAGGAACGAGAGCTGCAGAAACGGATTTTCGACCTTCGAGCCCATCTCGATAGCTGCACGCTGCACCTTTTCGTACTTGGCCACGACCTTTTCTATCGGCTCTTTGCTCATAAGGCCGGCGACCGGAAGCTCGAGAATGGCTCGCACCTTCTCTCCGCTGACGGCCACGAAACCTCCTCCGGTTTCTTTGAGCGCTTCGACCGCGGCGAACATATCCCTATCATTCGTTCCGACGACTATAACATTGTGGGAATCGTGCGCGACGGTCGAGGCAAGCGCCCCTCTCTTCAGGCCGAAACCGCGCACGAGCCCGACACCGACGCGGCCCGAGGCGTGATGGCGCTCAAAGACCGCCAGTTTCAGGATGTCGCGGGCGGTGTCGGACGATACGAGCCCCCGGTCGTTCTTTACGGCAAGTCTCGCCGCCCTTGTCGTAATCTGGTTCGGAACGATGTCAATGACGCGCGCAGCACGCTTTTTCGTCCACAGTTCCAGCGCTTCGCGCGGGACCCTACCCGTTCTAACGGTGTTCGTCAGGCGGGGCTCCCGCCTCGAAACGCACGGGGTCACCATCTCGCCGTTCTTCGCGACGAGCTCGCCCCTTTTGAAGACCATCCGTGCACGAAAATTCCTAAGGTCGTCGAAGACGACTATATCCGCCTCATATCCCACGGCGATCGCCCCCTTTTTCGCGTGAAGCCGGAAATAATACGGCGCGTTGTTGGTCGCCATCTGAAGCGCCGTGACCGGCGGTATGCCGAAACGCACCGCCTTGCGAAGGATATCGTCGATATGTCCGCTGTTCAGAAGGTCCTCGGGGCTCCTGTCGTCGGAGCAGAAAAAACACCTGTGGGAATTGGCCGGAGTTACTATCTTTGCAAGCTCTTTGAGATTCTTTTCGGTAGTCCCTTCGCGCATCATGATGTGAAGACCGGCCATAAGTTTTTCGCGCGCCTCTTTCGCCTTGGTGCTTTCATGGTCGGAACTTATATTGGCCGTGATGTACGCGAAAAGCTCCTTGCCCGTAAGCCCCGGCGCGTGGCCGTCCACCCTCATGCCCGGCATGAGCTTCGTCTTTGCGAGAAGCGACGGCCTTGCCGCAAGGACGCCCGGATAGTCCATGACCTCGCCTATTCCAACAACGCGCGGATGGGTCGTGAATTTTTTAAGCTTTGCCGCGCTCAAACTCGCGCCGGACGTTTCCAGATGCGTCGCAGGCACGCAAGACGGAAGTGAAAGATAGACGTCGAGCGGAAGGCCGCGGCTCGCCTCCAGCATGTAGCGAATGCCGGCGGACCCCAATACGTTGGCTATCTCATGAGGATCCGCGACGACCGACGTCGTGCCGTGGGGCACCACCGCGCGCGCGAACTCGGCGGGGGACAACAGCGTGCTCTCTATATGAAGGTGGCCGTCGATGAGGCCAGAAGATACGAACCCGCCCTTAAGGTCTATTCTCTTCTTCGCGCGATAGTCGCCGAAACCTACGATAACTCCGTCGGCTATCGCTACGTTCGTCCCGACTATCTCGTCGGAGAACACGGAAACGACGCGCCCGTTCGATAGGAGGACGTCCGCCGGCCTCCTGCCGATGGCGACTTCGATCCGGCGTTTCAGGTCCATGCCTTAAAAGCGGTAACGGACGACGGGCGTCAGATCGAATGCGAACGCCGTCTCGTCCCTTATGAGAATGTGCATATTGGCATCGGCTCCGACGGACCAGTGTTCCGTCCACTGATACCAAAAACCGCCGCCTGGAATGGTGATGTCGCCTGCGCCGGTGCCGGAACCGATGAGCGCCCCGCCGCCGCCGCCCTGAACGTACGCGGCCCACCTGCCGGAGCTGCCGATATCAAAGACGTACCTCGCGCGCGCGACGAAGGTCAGCACGGAGTGCGGCGCCCCGCCAGCCATGAAATCGGTCGCCTCTTCGATGCGAAAGTTGGCGGAGAGATTCTCGAGAAAATAATACTCTCCATCCGCGCCGAAGGATATCATTGCATCGATGTTCTTGTTGCCGACGAAAATGCCGGGGGCATAAAGACCGACATTGAACGTCCCCTTCCTTTCCCATGCGTAAGAGGTCGCCGGGGAACAGAGCCCTCCCACAACGACGATCATCACTGCCGCTAAAATTATCTTTTTCATGTGCATCCTCTCCCTTTGTTGTTCCTTTTTTAACCGAACTTGTCGAAAAACTCCACAACCTTTTGCGCGGCCACGTCCTTTTCCATGTCCATCGTGATCACATGTTCCGATCTTTCCAGATACGCCGATTCCACGATATCGGATGAAACGCCCCTTCTGACGATGTCCACGTTCCTCACAGGGGCCACCTTGTCATTTCTCGCATGAATGAGAAGGAGGGGGCTCGTCACCTTTTTCAGGTCCCTGGCGATCTCCTTTTGAAGTTCAACGATCTGGTAAACGGCCGAGACCGGTATGCGGTCGTTGCTCATGCCCTTGTAAAGCTCAAGACCCTTCGGATCGGCCACCGTTTTCGAGTAGTCCTTCGGCACTGAATGGAGCGCGAATCTTAGCGGCGTGTATCTGACAAGCGGTATGGCAAGGCGTTCGAACCTTGTCAGGACGATCGGCGTTCCCATGAGGGCCAGCGCGCGAACTCCCCATCCCTCGTCAAGCGCCAGTTTGAGACCTAAGAGCGCTCCGAGCGAAATCCCGCAGTAATAGACCTTTTCCGACGACCTTCTAAGCTCCGTATAGGCGATCCTGACCGTTTCGTACCAGTCGCGCCACGTGGCGCCGGCAAGGTCGTTAAGCGACCCGCCATGGCCCGCAAGGCAAGGGGCTGCCACCGTGTAGCCGCCGTTAATGAGCCGGTCCTTCACCGACGAGACCGTCGGCGGCGTTCCCGTAAAGCCGTGAACAACGACGCATCCGCGCATGTCCTCTGGATAACACAGCTTATCGCAGTTGACAAGGAAGTGGGCGCCCCATAGACATATCCACATGCTCGATCAGCTCACCATTCCGGTCGCCTCTGAAATGGCGAAGGTTGAGAACATATTCGATTCCGACCTTGCTTCCGAAGTCGCGCTTGTTACGCAGGCCGCGAAATATGTCACGCGGAACGGGGGGAAGCGGATCAGGCCGGCGATATTCCTTCTGGCCGCGCGGCTGGCCGGACAAAAGAGCGACGACCTTCCATATCTCGCGGCGGCGATCGAACTCGTCCATACAGCAAGTCTTCTGCACGACGATGTGGTAGATAACGCGGCGCTCCGGCGCGGAAAGCCCTCCGCAAAGGTCAAGTGGGGCAATCAGGTGAGCATTCTTGTGGGAGATTTTCTCTGGTGCAAGGCCTCCGAGTTCTTCATCAACCACGGTTGCGATCGGCTGTCAAAGGTCGTAACGAAGGCGATCACCGCCATCACGGAAGGGGAGATCCTCGAGATAACCCGCCTCAACGACATAACCATGGACGAGGCAACGTACCAAAAAATAATCGAAGGAAAGACAGCGGCACTTTTCGGCATATGCGGTCAGGGTGCCGCTATCATACAGAATCTCTCAGAACGCTTTGAGAACGCGCTTGAGAAATATGCGTTCAACGTCGGCATAGCGTTCCAGCTAACGGACGACGTTCTTGATTACACTTCCAGCGTGGCACGCCTCGGCAAGGATTCGGGCGCCGATGCAAGAGAGGGCAAGCTCACTCTTCCGGTCATCATATCCCTTAAAAGGTGCTCCAATGAGGAAAAAGAGCTCATCCGCGACGCGTTCATCACCGAACAGATCTCCGAGGCGCAGTTCAAAGAAATGGCCCAGATAGTCCACGGCCGAAACGGCATCTCCGAAACGGAGGCGCTGGCCCGCCACTTTGCTGAAAAAGCAAAGGCGTGTCTCGCCATCTTCAAGCCGTCGATCGAACGCGAGGCCCTCATGGGCATCGCCAACTATGCGGTCGGCCGTCACGAGTAGTCCCCGACTGCAGCATTTCCGGTCACACTGCACGAAAATCGATCTCCCCCTGTCCTGAAATACAGTCCTAAAAGCCGTTTTGCGCATTTTTTCGATGGCACGTCGCTTGCTTATGAACAAGACGCTACGATCGATCGTGTCACACAAGGAGGAAGAAAATGGGTGAGAACACACCAAGAGACGCCTTCCAGATCTCGGAAGGCAAGGATGGAAAATCGCACTGGACAAAGATTGGAAAGGCGTTTGTCAACAAGGACGGTTCGATCAATGTTTTTTTGAACGCCCTCCCGATCGACGGCAAGATCCAGATCCGCGATAGAAAACTTAAAAACCAAGAGGAGGATTGAAATGAAACGAACAAAGGTATTCGCAGCTATCGTGGCCGTCGCTTGCCTGACAATGGCGGCGGGCCTGGCCCAGGCCAAGGGCAAGAAGACGATCACGGGCACCGTGAACATCAACACCGCGAGCATCGCGGAGCTGACCATGCTTCCCGGCATCGGACCCTCAAAGGCGCAGTCGATCATCGACTACCGCAAGGACCGTCCGTTCCAGAGGCCCGATGAGTTGAAGGACGTAAAAGGTATCGGCGACAAGCTCTATGCTTCGATAGAGCCGCACATCGCCGTTTCCGGCCAGTCGACCGCAACGGCTGTCGCCGCCCCCGCCTCCGGCACCCCCCAACTCCCAGTCAAAGCATCTCCCGGAACGACAGGCAAGACCTTCTAGCGGACAGGCCTTGACCTGTACGGCATTCGGCCCGGTCATAATATGACCGGGCCGTCTGCTTCCTCTTGCGGAGCTATCGATATCTGATATTATGGCCTTATGAAGAATATTATGACCACAGAGCTCGGCGCCGCACTCAACGGAGAGGTGAAGAACCTCTTGGAGATGTTCGAGTTCTATCTGACGGAAAGACAGCTTAGAAAACCGATCGGCGTGCTGGGCGATGCGGTCCGCGACCTTAGGATAATAGTCCAGCGGCTCCTGATAGATCATTTTCTGGCCCTGTCTCCGGAAGACGAGGTGCGTTTCTGCTCGATACTTGCGACGCTCCTCGCGGAACGTTGTACTAAGCTGCCCAACGTACTGGAAGCGGACAGGAAGTATTTCGACTATGTGATAGGCGAGATACTCACGTGCTTCGAATGGGCGCAGGAGATCAAATCGGAGTTCCCCGACGACATTGCGACACAGAAGATCCTGGCCATAGATATACCCCTCCTAAGGCCGTTCGACTACGGCGTGCGCTCCAAGATCAGAATGGTGGAGGCACCGCGTCCCAAGGGACGCAAGGGTGGTTGACTTTCTAGGCCGCATCAGATAAGCTTTTGCGGGGGTTAAGGAGGGCGTTATGACAATCCCCGTCGTATCCTCTCCCGCAAAACAGTCCCAGTCTCCGTTCATCTGCAGTTCGACAAGCCAGTACACGTTCTGCGCCCCGCAGACGCAGGGCGGTTATTACGTGGCGATCCCTGAAAACCAGCCGGTTCAGAACGACGTCTCCCGTATCATATCATGGTTCGGGAACCAGCCGCTGACCCCGCAGCTTGTTGAGAACCCTCCGGCGGGCGTGGGCCCTTACAACAACGCGCGTGTGTATGACGTAACCGGCTTCATCCCTAAAATAGTCAGCACACGGAACGGAACGAGGGACGATGTGGTGGGGCCCAACTGCTATCAGACGTCGCTGACTGCCGCCGGCTACAATGAGCTCGCCGGACGATACGTCCATACGGACGAGTTCAGATACTATCTCAAACGCGACTTTACGCAGGTCTATTGTCCCAAGGCGTCGTTCGGTTCGATCGTCGTCTACGATACATACATAATACCTTACGACGCGGGCGATCACGCCGCCTTTCACCTTCTGGGGTCGCTCATCTTCCAGAAGGGCGGCTGGCAGAACTACTATCCTTACGAGATAGCGACCATAGACGGCGCAATGCAGGCGCTCGACTCCCACTGGCGGCCGGCGCCAGAGGACCGCTTCGGAGGTCCCCAGTCTTCCGGCTTGAATCCCGCGGACTACGACTTTGTCTGTTACGATAAAAGGAGCGCTCCGCTCGAGCGACATACGTCTTCCACCATCCGCGACCGCGAATGGTTCCTGCCCCTCTTCGAATATTACAGCAAGCGACTGGGCGATATCTCGAATTACACTTGGTCCCATTTCAAGGAGAAGAGGATCCAGCTCCTGACGATAGAGAATATGTGGCGGGTCCTGGGCGACTTCAGAGACCGCATAGACAACATAGGCATCATGGATTCTCTCCTCGCCATGGACGATGTTATCTCGGAGCAGTACCTCGAACTTGAAAGCTTGAGCTGGCAGTACGACGTAATGACGCAAGCGTACGATCCGCGGAAGAACAGATGGCAGATGGAGGACCTATACAGGGAAAGATACGTCGTCTTCGACGAACATTTCTATGAGGAGCTGAAGCTCTATCTGAAGCTCCTGAAGGTCCCCGAGACAAAGTGGGAAAACGTGATCAAGAGGTTCGTGGAAAAGATCAGGTCCTACGATCCGGTCCAGTTCTCCCAGTCGGGAGGCGCCGCAGGGATCCCCTATTTGGACGTTCTCAAAGAGACCATTGCGCAGAATTGATCACGTGTATCTGAAGGCGCTGCCGCCTATGAATTCCCTAAGTATCGAAGTGTGGGGCGCCTCTCCGGGCAAAATAGGTATTACAAAGTTGATGAACCTCAATATGCGCCCCGCCTCCATGAACGAAGGATGTCCCCTCGGGACCTCCGCCAAATACCTTTCCACGAACGGCTTCAAAAGCGCGGGTTCGTAGACAAGCGCCGAGTTGAACATGACGTCGGCGTCCTCCTGATACGGAAAGATATACTCCGCCTCGCCCTTCCGCACGCTCGGCCATATCCTTATCGTGTCGGCGGCGTTTGAGCCCCTAAAAAGACGGTCGCGGACTATCCTTCTTACGAGACGGACGTCCGTCGTGAAAATGCGGTTGTGATCGTCAAGCGAAAGCTGCGTGAGCGCAGAGACATATATCTTGAACTTATTCTCCCTGTTGACCGCCCTTGAGAGCGAATCGTTGAGGCCGTGTATACCCTCTGTGATCAGGATCTCGTGTCTGCCGAGCTTCCTCTTGTTCACCCTGGCCGGCTCCCTGCGTCCCAGCGGAAAATTATATATCGGAGTCTGAACTTCCTCGCCGTTCAAAAGCCGCTTAAGATGATCGTTCAGAAGCTTCACATCGAGCGCCTCGAGGCATTCGAAATTATACGATCCGTCCGGATGTTTGGGCGTTTTTTCACGGTCGACATAGTAATTGTCCAACGAGAGAGAGACCGGCGATATTCCGTGAAGTTTTAGCTGTATCGCCAGCCGCTTTGTGAACGTGGTCTTGCCGGAGCCGGAGGGCCCGGCGATAAGAACGAGGCGGACGTTCTTTCGCGATGCGATCTCGTCGGCGATCGCAGATATCTTTTTTTCGTGAAGCGCCTCCGCCACCTTTACGAGGTCCGATATCGTTCCCTTGACGCAGTGTTCGTTGAGCTGCGCGATGTTCGACGCCCCCACCAGCTCGTACCACCTCTTTGTCTCCACGTAAGTTGCGAAGAGCTTCGGCTGCGGAGGTATTGCATCCGGCATCTTTCCGTTCGAATCGGGGAACACGAGCACCATTCCGTGCTCGTACGGCACAAGCCGGAACACATTTATCGTCGCTGTTCTGTGCGCGATCGGGCCGTATGCTATCCCGTGATGCTTTTCGATCTTTATGAGCGGGACCTCCGACCTGCGATACTGGTTCAGGAGCATCACCTTGTCGTTCTGTCCCTCCTGCTCGAACGTCTGTATCGCCTCCTCGATTATCGTCCAGTCCCTCTTGAGCGGGATGTCTGCGCTCACTATTTCGTGCATCTTTTTTTCAAGATTGGAGATGAGCTCGTTCGAAACGGGATGGTTGTGGATCTCGAAAAAATAGCTGTCTGAAACGGACTGCCCGACCGTAAGCCGGGCGTGCGGATCTATGTCCTTCATCGCCGAGCAGAGGATCACTATGGCGGTCCTTCGATAAATATCCATACCCTCGCGTTGTGAAAGATCTATGGTTTCGATCGCCGCGTCCGACTTCAGTTCGTAATACAGACCGTCAAGACGGCCGTTGATGATCGCCCCTATCGGAGCGAACGGCCCCCTGTGCGGACTCTGGCCGAGGATATCGGCTATCCGCGTTCCGATCGCAGCGGTCAGTTCCTTGCCGTTCAGCACAAGCGAGATGTTCTTTGTCATATTCGTTCCTTATCAAATAGCCCGCTCTGTGACAACAGTCCGATTTCTTTTCCCTTCCGCCAGTCTCGATCCAACGACCCCCGCCTCATAGAAGAGCGCCAGGGGGAGCGCCAGCGCGATCTGCGAAAATACGTCCGGCCCGGGCGTCATGATCGCCGCGAATATGAAGATACCGACAATCGCATATTTTCTCGTTCTTCTCATCTTATCGGATGAAACGATCCCCAGCCGTGACAGCAAGATCATGAACAGCGGCGTTTCAAACGCGGCGCCGAACGCCAACAGTGCGCGCAACAAAAATGAGAAATACCACTGCATATGCGGCAGCATCATAATGTTCGTATCGGAATAGATATCCATCAGGTATTTAAAACCTGCCGGAAGGACCACGAGATAACAGAACACGCCGCCCGACACGAAAAATAAAGACGAAAGCAACACGATCGCCGCAACGGTTCTTCGCTCCTTCTTATGAAGGGCCGGCTGCAGGAACGCCCAGACCTGATAGAACCACAGCGGCGCCGTCGCGAAGAGCGCGGCCACAAGTGAAACCTTGAGATAAACCATCCATCCTTCGATAGGCGAGAGCGCGAGCAATCCTGTGCCAGCCGGCATATTTTGAACGAGCGGCCCAGCCAAGACCCCGAATATCTCTTTTGAATAGATGCCGGCCAAAACGGTCCCGGAAAGAACGATGAGCAGTATCTTTATAAGACGGCTTTTGAGTTCGGCAAGATGCCGGTCGACTGGCATCGCCTCATTTGAAGGATTCTCTGGTCTCATTCCAGCGGGCCTCGATCTTTCTTATCCATGCCCCGAGCTCTCTGGCAAACTTGAGGCACTTCTCGGGGCCCAAGAGCACCGTGGCGAGGATCAGAACAACGAAAAGTTCGCCAAGCCCGATGTCAAACATTTTCCTTATCTTCCTCTTTTGACGATCTTCTGAATCCCTTTATCGCTTCGCCTAACGCCTCGCCTATCTTCGGCAGGCGGCCGGCGCCGAAAATGACAAGGACAACGAGCAAAATGATCAGCAATTCGCTAAGCCCGGGCCTGAAAAATCCCAATACGTTATACATAGGCGCACCTCCCCTTCTATGGACCCAATATACCACTTTTATAGGGTTCGTCTAGAACACTCTGGCCTGTGCAGAGGGTATCTGCCAGGACAGATAAAGCCGAAGGGAATTTAAAAAACCGGCGACGGCGTTTGGCGTTCTGATAGTGCTCATCCCGCTGACGTTTGCAGCCGACGGACCCGCAGACGAAATCATCTCTCCGCTGTCCATCAAACCCCCGACCGGCACGCCGCCGTTCTTGGGAGGTCCCGAGCGGCTCCTGTATGAACGATCCATTAAGCGATCGATCGCCCCTTCCAGTCCCTTTACCATCTTATCATCATATTTGATGCCTGCGTTCAGCATCTGCGATCTCATCTGTTCGATCATGCTCATAGCGGTAGTGTATTCGCCGTTGGCAAGATACGCGGCCGCCGCAAGAAAATACTGCTCCGAAGAATTGTACAGCATCTCCCCCACCACTACCTCTCCATATGCTCCGCCCTTCATGGTGAACCATTTTCTCGACGCCGCCTCATAATCCAGAGCGATATTCTTGAAATATCCGGATGCGGCGGCGGCCGAACCGTTGCCGACATACCTATATCCAAACGCCTCGAGGAACTCCCCGACCGGTAACGGACGACTCCTTCTCGGCACGCTGTCTCCCTCAAGACCGTCTATGAATCTGACGGCCTCTTCCGCATGTTCAAATAACGGATGTACAGCGCCCGTTCCCTTTCTTACCACGAATACATCTTCGCTGCCGACCACCCATCCATCTTTTCCGACCACAAGGCGGCCCCCGAAATGGGCCATCCTGTCTTTCGGAGTCCATGAGATCTCTTCCGTGCCCATGACGAGAAAATCGCCCGAGCCATTCCGGTAAACTCCGGTGGATTCTGAAGGATACACTTCGGCAAAACCTGACGTTCCCGCGAACGTTCTCCTTTTGCCGGGCGATGTATAATCGATATTTGCAATGCTCGCATA
Source organism: Bdellovibrio sp. (assembly GCA_020723205.1). GTDB lineage: Bacteria > UBA10199 > UBA10199 > 2-02-FULL-44-16 > DYJF01 > DYJF01. The sequence goes on along the minus strand of DYJF01000016.1, from coordinate 6,330 downwards.
AAAAACGGGGCGTTCCTTTCCCTGCTCAAAACCAAAAAAATCGACGGGCAGCATCGCCTTCGCAGCACCCCTCAATCGCTCATAGATGCCCTCATTGACCGCCGTGCGAAGCGGCATATGGCTCTCGAAACCCGGTGACCCTTCCGCACACATCTTCCCGCCGTCAAGCCACCTGCCGAAATCGCTGCCGGCCCATGCGCTTCTGTCCAAGCTGATCCCGTAAAAGAACCTGCGCTTAAGCGCCCCGCTGGCGAATGAACCGGCATAGTTAGCATATGTCGATATGAATGCGGGATCCGAAGGTCCTGTCGCGCCGCCGCACACATCATCATAGACGGCGTACAATTCATTAAAATATCTTACGGGCGGTACCGTGGGAGGCGCCAGCGTTTGGGGGTCCAGTGTGGCCCATGGGAGATAACCGAAATTCTCCGAACTGACCTGCTCGACGTTGGTTTGGACCATTTCGCCTCCTCGATTTCGCAGTGTTTATCAACATTTGAAGTGGGCCGTCAACGGCATATTCAATCACGGCGGGATTTTTAGGGGAAAACGGGATCCTGTTAAGAATAAATCGACCTCTCCCAACGAATAAAGAGAAGCCCAACCCCGGAAGGGATTGGGCTTCTCTTGCTCCGCAGGAGGGATTCGAACCCCCGACCCGGTGATTACACGATACCCGACCGTTTCCGGCCGGCGCGGACTATCTCTTCGCCATATTTCCCATGGCGTCTATCGCGTGGGAAATTTAGGTGGCGGGCGCTATATGGAGGATTATTCTTTCGTCACCCCCTAGTCTCTGCACCTTTTCCCTGCCTTTGACATCAGGGAACTTGGCTCAGGATTGCCTTGCCGAGTTTTTAAATTCTCGGGACAGGTTCCCCTGAATTCACCCGCTTTACACCTCACCGTTTCCAATGAGGGCTGCCTTTTGACAGTCACCTGCTCTGACCGACTGAGCTACTGCGGAATATTTTACCGATCATTTACAAAGAGCGAAAAAACTCTCATTTATCAAACCGGCATGCCATTCGCGGTGGCAATCTGCACATAACAGAATGCATTTGTCCAGTTCCGACTTAATGGCCGCCCAGGACCTAGTATAACCTTTTTCTGATATACCAAAATCCTTCTTGCCTTTGATTATATGATGAAATTCCAGTGATTCCATACATTTATTAAAACCACAAAGCTGGCGCTTTCCGCCCTTGTGGGAGATCGCCATATCACGGACCTTCTTCCTCCTTTTCTTTACAGCCCTGACAATGGCGGCTTTTCTATCAGCTGATACTATATCAAACCTTATTTACCCGCCAGTTCTCGTCCACCCAAAGACCAACGACGTTCACGTTTAGGTCCCATGAGACAATCGTCTTGATCGCACCCGCTATATGGGCAAGCTGCGTCGCCTTGTCCACGGGGTTCCCCGCGCAATCGTGATGTCCAACGATCGCTATGTTGCTGGAACCGTGCTTGCCCACAGATATCAATACGCGCTTTTTTATGGATCCCACGTCCTTATTGTCCGAGAGGATCTTTATAGGCCCCGGTTCGGTTATCGTATCCACATAGTCGACATGATATTCCCGCCTTATCCATTCGTTGACGGGCAACTGTGTCCTGCCGTCCATGCAGTTGATGGCCGTCGCAAATTTCCCTTCGCTCATAATGCACCTCCTGCTATACTCCTTAACAATGAGACCGTGGTTTGTCTATATCTTACGCTGCGCCGATAAGACGCTCTATACAGGGATAACGAATGACATGGGCAGACGCCTTGAAGAACACAACAGGGGCGTGGGCGCAAAATATACGCGGGGCAGATCCCCGGCAAAGTTCATTTATTCAAAAGAGTGCGAGTCGCGTTCCGCCGCCCTCAAGGAGGAGGCGAGATTAAAAAAGCTCACAAAGAAAGAAAAACTTTCACTGGCAAAGAACTTTAAGGGCAAGGCAAGAGAGCTTCCTACAAAGCTCTTCAGGGTCATTAACGAAGGGTTCGTATGCGGCAATTGCAGCGCCGACGTTCCACCCACAACATGCGGCACTCCGAGAAACCATTGTCCCTTTTGTCTCTATTCCAAACACGTGGACGTCCACGTCGGAGATCGCGCAAATCCCTGCCGCGGACTCATGAAACCTGTCGGCGTCGTGATCTCCGGCCGAGACAGTTACATAATCATCCACCGGTGTTTGGAGTGCAAAGAGATCATGCGTTCTAAAGTAATTCCCGGCAAGGATATTCAACCGGATGATTTCGATCTCGTCGTAAGCTTAAGCACAAAACCCCTTCGCAACGCGTAAAGCTTTCTGACGCGAATTGTCAGGGCCGATGACGCGCGACGCCTTGTGATGCGCTTACCCTGAACTTATTATCGCGCATCATAACCAAACTTGTTCGCCGGTTCGCGCGGCCGTCGAATAAATGATTTGGTTAAATAAAAGCCCGCCACTAAAGCGTCGGCGGACAAGGAGGAAAAAATGGATATAATCAAGATAGGCGCCGTGCTTCTTCTCGTGGGAGGTCTCGTTCACACGGTGCCGCAGCTCAACACCGGCCTGTCGCAGGTGTTCGGCGGCACACCGATCATCCAGATACTCGTCGGTGTGGTATCGGTCCTCTTGGGTATCGTGATGTTGGTTAAGCGCTGTGCGCAATCATAGCGCTCTTTTGGAACTAAAAACCCCGGCCTCGGCCGGGGTTTTTGTTTTTTTTTCGGCATTAGCGTTTTGTTTCTTGCGCCATGTCCACGCGAATCGCGCGGCCCTTCATGTCCTTGCCGTCCATCTCTTTCTTGGCCGTCTCCGCCGCTTCATCCGTTGCGTACTCGACGAAGCCGAACCCTCTGGAGCGTCCCGACATCCTGTCCATGACCACCTTGGCGGATGTCAAATCGCCGAAAGAGGCGAACGCCTGCTGCAGGTCCTCGTCCTTGACCGACCAGTCAAGATTCCCAACAAACAGTTTTTTTCCCATAACCCTCTCCCGAATGTAGGTTAAAATTCAATGCTCGCGGTCAGCCGGCCGCCCCAGCCGATGCTTGCCCTGTCATACGGTATCGGTTCGATCAAAGCGCCCGGATCTATCACGCCGACCTCTACGTTGTATTCGCGTCCGGGGAAGAGGACGCCTGCTTCGAACGCCGTATAGAGATAATCGAAAAATTTTGCCTCGGCGACAACGTCGAATTCGACTCCGTACCAGCGGCTGAAAAAGCTGTCCGCCGTCTCCGAAATAGTGGGCAGGTTCGGAGTCCCGACAACCTGCGAGAAATCAATATTGACGTTCTTCTTCGGGGCCCACGCGGTAATGACCTTTCCGCCCACCTTCACCCAGTCGCACGCCGCAGATGAGCCCCCAAAATCGAACTTATGCTTATAACCCGCCGTCAAAAAGAGAGCGTTGTTGACAAAATTCCCGGTTATCCACTGACCGCCTCCGAGCTGCGCGGTCGTGCCGGGGGCATACGCCGGTTCGCCGTAATAAGAAGGTGAGGTGCCCATCGGACGGTCGAACATCAGAAGAGCGATCTGATAATCGGGGCGGAAACCTAATTGAGTTATCTTTCCCGACAGCGGATCGCCGTCTCCTTCCGCGTATCCCGCCTGGAACTTCCACTCGCCGCCCCATTTGTATGACCCCTCGGCCTCAAAAGCGGCCATCAGGACCTGGATCGGCTGTTCGGGCGGAAGACATATGATGCCGCCGGTGCCGCAGGGATTGGCGGGGTCCGCGGCGCCGAGCCCACGGAATGGGATGGCGTCCACGGCTAGGCCGGTCGAGACTTTCCCACCTATATAAATTCCTTCAAGCTGGAACTTGTAGTTTTCGTATTGATAGCGAAGGTAAAGATCCATGAAATAAAGGAGCGTGTCGCCGTCGATGCCGGCCCACACGTTACAGTTCGCGCTTGTAGGGTCAGCCGGATTGCACAACGCGTCCCCCACCTGCATCGTAACGGCACCGTCGCTCCCATTGCGTCTTCTTAGCCCGCTGAACATGCCTACCGTGAATTCGGGCCGGTCTAGCATCAATATGAGCGAATACTGCTGAAGATTGCGGGAGGCGCCGGGCACGGCGGCCCTCTGTACGGAATCGCCGTAGCCGATCCTTTCGTCACCCTGCTCTTGATACGGGATGTCCCATGCGAGGCCGGCTGTGAACGCGCCGATATTGTTGATGTCGTACTGGAGCAGGTAGAGAATCCGGTCGACCGTATCGCCAAAATCCGCCTGACGGTCTCTTCCATCGTTCTGGAATATACCAAGCCCCCAGTGGGAAGGTTGCCTGCCGAGCCGAAACTTTCCTATGGGGGTCAAGATATCGGCCCATACCCGTCTTATGTTTATCGATTTCTGGTCGCCGGCCTCCGCACCGGTCATCCAAAACGAGCCCGCGCCTGCCGGCATCGTGAGCGTTCCGACAAGGGGCGATAGGACGTTCAGCTCCTTCGTGTTCTCCGTTCCATAGAGGACGTTATCAAGGATATCGAACTGCGCCTGAATGGAGAGATGATCGTTCAGCTTGAGCGTCGGTTCGAGGCGCAGTCGCATCTGATTGTATGTCACGAATCCCGCAAGATCGTTCGGGTTGGCTATCGCGCTGTTCGGGGTCTGCAGGTCCATGTCCTCCAGGCCCACGACCCGCGTGCGGTAATAACCGTGTGTCGAGAAATCAACGGCGAAAGCGGTCGAACTCGAGAGCAGAAAAAGTCCGGCACACCAAAAGACAAAGCTCGAAAACTTGGGTCTAGACATGGCCCCCCTAAAGGTCGGGGGCATAGTAACATGTTGATTTTACAGGCGTCAACCATTTCGGGCAAATAAAGGGCCCGTCGGAATTCCGACGGGCCCTTTCATCTACATTTAACCTTTGGCCCTTAACCTTGGGCCTGTTCTTAATACATATCGCCCATTCCGCCGCCGTGCGGCATATGCGGCATCGGCTTATCTTCTTTGGGCTTCTCGGCGATCGCCGCCTCTGTCGTGATCATGAGGCCGGCAACCGACGCGGCGTTCTGTATCGCGTAGCGGACGACCTTCGTGGGGTCAATGATCCCGCTCTTCAAGAGATCTTCGTACTCGCAAGTCTCCGCGTTGAACCCTTCCGCGCCCTTCGACGTCTTGATGCGATTGACGACAACTGCGCCTTCCATGCCTGCGTTGTTGGCTATCCAGCGCGCCGGCTCTTCAAGCGCCCTCTGAACCAGCTTCACGCCCTGCATCTCCGTGTCATTGACCTTGAGGGTCATCAACGCGGGAATGCAGCGGACAAGGGCTACGCCGCCGCCTGGGACTATTCCCTCTTCGACCGCGGCTCTCGTCGCGTGCAGAGCGTCCTCAACGCGGGCCTTCTTTTCCTTCATCTCGGTCTCGGTGGCCGCGCCTATATTGATAACGGCAACGCCGCCGACCAGCTTTGCCAAACGCTCCTGCAGTTTTTCCTTATCGTAATCGGAGGTCGTCTCCTCGATCTGTGCGCGGATCTGCTTGATCCTTCCCTCGATCTTGTCCTTCGTCCCCGCGCCGTCAACGATCGTGGTGTTCTCCTTGTCGATCGTGACGCGTTTTGCCTGTCCCAGATCGTTGAGCTTCAAGTCTTCGAGCTTTCTTCCCAACTCTTCGGCCACCATCATGCCGCCCGTGAGTATCGAAACATCTTCGAGCATCGCTTTTCTGCGATCGCCGAAGCCCGGGGCCTTCACGGCGCAGACCTGAAGCGTGCCGCGCAGCTTATTGACGACCAGTGTGGCCAGCGCCTCGCCTTCGACGTCCTCTGCTATGATAAGAAGAGGTCTTCCGACTTTCGCGACCTGCTCGAGGACCGGAAGCATGTCCTTCATATTGGAGATCTTCTTTTCGTAGATGAGAATGAGCGGATTATCGAGGGCAACCACCATGCGCTCCGGATCGGTCACAAAATAGGGGGAGAGATAGCCGCGGTCGAACTGCATTCCCTCGACCACATCGAGAGTCGTTTCCATTCCCTTTGCCTCTTCGACCGTGATCACACCCTCTTTGCCGACCTTCTCCATCGCCTCGGCTATTATCTTGCCGATCGTGGAATCGTTGTTGGCGGATATCGTGCCTACCTGTGCGATCTCCGTACGATCCTGCGTCGGCTTGGAAAGCTTCTTGAGCTCGTCGACCGTGGTTTGAACCGCACGATCAATGCCGCGCTTGATCGCCATCGGGTTGTGGCCCGCGGCTACAAGGCGCGCGCCTTCAGAATAGATCGACTGCGCCAGAACCGTCGCGGTCGTCGTACCGTCTCCGGCGACGTCCGACGTCTTGCTTGCTACCTCCTTAACCATCTGGGCGCCCATGTTTTCG
>DYJF01000085.1 GCA_020723205.1 Bdellovibrio sp. | reverse complement strand
CCACGACTATGGAAGATCTTTCACCAAGCCGGTCGCGTTCGATGCGGGCCACGGCCTCATTGAGCGCCTTTTCCTCTATGGCCTGCCGCTCGGTGTTGAGGCGGTTGAGGGTCGATGCGATCTCCCGCGCCGCCGCCTCGTCGTCGGTCGTCAATAGTTCGAGGGAAGGTGCGGCGTCCCCCATGCGGCCCGCCGCGTTGATGCGCGGGGCCAGGCGGAACGCGATGCTGCCCGTCTTCAGCGGCTGTCCTTCGAGCCCGCAGACCGAGATCAAAGAGCGCACGCCGGGCTTGGCCGAATTTCCCGCCAGCTCCATTCCGAACTTTGCGAATATGCGGTTCACGCCGGTCAGAGGCACGACGTCGGCGATCGTCCCCAGAGCTACAAGGTCCAGATGTTCTTCGGGCGCCGGCGCAAGGCCCATTCTTTTCCGGAGCGCTGTCAAAAGACAAAACGCGACGCCGCAGCCGGCCATCTCTTTGTCGTCAGAGGGGTGGTCGCCGCGTTTGGGATTGAGCAATAAGAAGTCGGAGGGGATATCCCCGACCTCGTGATGGTCCGTGACTATGACCTCCATGCCCAGCGAGCGCGCGAACCCGACCTCGTCGTTGGATCTGGTCCCGCAATCGACCGTTATGACGAGCGAGGCGCCTTTATCTTTGAGCTCCCGAAGCGCCGCTTCGTGAAGGCCGTAGCCCTCCGCGAGCCGGTTGGGGATGAATGCGATGGGGTCTCGGTCCACGGACCTCAAGAAGCGGCTCAAAAGCGCCACTGCAGTGATTCCGTCCACGTCATAGTCGCCGTAGAGGGCGATCTTCTCTTTCTTCCCTATCGCTGCGGTTATTCTATCCACCGCCTTTTCCATGTCGGGGAAAAGCGAAGGGTCGGGCAGGGACGAAAGCTTGGGATTCAAGAAACTTTCGGCCGATGACGCTTCAGAGAATCCGCGGTTGATGAGGATCTGGGACGTGGTCCTTTCAAGTCCCAATGCGCGGGAAAGGCGCTCCTGCGCATCAAGATCGGCTGGATGGATGGACCATCGTGTTTCCATATTTTTTGTTCACCCGCGAACTTTGCGTCTCTGCGGTGAAAACTAGCGGCTTTTTTTGACCCAAGACAGCAACCGCGGCCATGCCTTGTAGAGAGCTATGTAACAGGGCGAGGCGATGAAGATGGACGAGTAGGTCCCGCAGAAGAAGCCGACGATCATCGCGAAGGCAAAGTCGTGCAGCGTTCCGCCGCCGCGGAAGAAGATGACGAGTAGCACGAACTGCACCGTGAGCACAGTTATGATGGTTCTCGCGAACGTCTGGTTGATCGAAAGGTTCACTATGTCCTTTATCGAATCCTTCGTTATCAGGTGGTGGTTCTCGCGTATGCGGTCGTAGACGATGATAGTGTCGTTGATCGAATAACCCACTATGGTCAGAAGCGCGGCGAGGGTGGCCGTGTTGAACTCCTTGCCCAGAAGCGCGAAGAGTCCCATCGTGATGAGGACGTCGTGTATGAGCGCCACCACCGCGCCCGGCGCGAAGAAGAAGTCGAAACGGTATCCGATATAGACGAGCATCAGGATGACCGCGAAGATGACCGCGAGCCACGCCTTCTTTCGCAGCTCTTTTCCCACCTTGGGGCCGACCGTTTCTTCAGATTCCAGCGTTGCGCTTCCGCTGCCGAACGAGCCGTCAAGGCCCGCCGTTATTTGCTCTCCCAGCTTTGCATGTTCTTCAGGAAGGGCGACCTTGATGGTCATGCGGTTGTCTTTCGGCTCGCCGTAGCGCACCACGTCCACCTCTCCCATGCCCATTTTCGCGAGGGCGGTCCTTACGTCGCCCTCCGTCACGGCGCCGCCGAACTTATATGTGAGCTTCGCTCCGCCTTCGAAATCGATGCCGTAATTGAAGCCGTGTTTGACGATGGAGAAGAGGGCGACGGCGGTCAGGAGCGCGGAGAAGGTTATAAGCAGCCACTGGTATTTTATGAATGGTATGTGAAATTTCAGTTTATGCATTTTTTCCTCTGCTTGGCGTTCAAACTTATCGAGAACCTAAACGCTGATCTTGATCACCTTTCGTTTAATGAGCAGCCAGTCGAACATCATGCGCGTGCAGACGATCGCCGTGTACATGGAGACCACAAGGCCTATCATCAGCGTCACCGCAAAACCCCTGATGGGACCGGTCCCGAACTGGTAGAGCACCACGGCCGCGATGAGCGTGGTCAGGTTCGAGTCTATGATCGCGCGCATGGCGTTCGAGTAACCGGCGTCCACCGCCGCTTTGATGGTCTTGCCCAGCGACAGCTCCTCTTTTATGCGCTCGAAGATCAGGACGTTCGCGTCCACCGCCATGCCGAACGTGAGCGCGATGCCGGCGATGCCGGGAAGGGTCAACGTTGCCTGGAAGAGCGCCAGTGCCGCGAGCAAAAAGAGAAAGTTGAAGATGAGCGCCATATCGGCGATGAAGCCGGAGAACTTATAATACACTATCATAAAGGCGATGACGATCAGCGTTCCGACTATCGCCGCCCACACTCCCTTATGGATGGAGTCGCTTCCCAATGACGGTCCTATTATGGTCTTCGTCGCCTCGGTCAGCTGCGCGGGAAGGGCGCCCTCCTGAAGCACCAAAGAGAGGTCCTCCGCCTCTTTCATGAGGTCGGAGTAGTTGCCGTAGCCCAGGGTTATCTGCGCCTGTCCGCCGAGTATCGGCTCGCGGATGACGGGCGCCTTGGTGACGTTCCCGTCGAGCAGGATGGCCATCTGTTTGCCGACGTTCTTGGTGGTGGTCTCGCCGAACAGAGCGCTGCCGACGCTGTCGAAGCTCAAGCTCACGTATGGTTCGTTATTGTTGACGTTCACCTGCGCGTTCTTGAGCATCTCGCCCGTCACTTCCGCCTTGCGCCGGAGAAGATAGGGTATCCCGCCCGATATCTTTTTCGTGACGGGGTCTATCTGCGTTTCGAACGCCACTTCGTCGTCGGCGGGGACGGCGCCTTTGAGGGCTTCGTTTATCCTCGCGACGGTTTTTATCGAGTAATCGTCGGGGATCTCGTTCGCCTTCTTCGCCTCGGCGATCATCTGCTGAAGCTTCGGCGTGGGTATCGTCTCATCCACTATCTTGAACTCAAGCTGGCCCGCCTTCTTGATGATGTTGATCGCGCGGTCGGGGTCCTTCATGCCGGGGAGCTCCACTGCGATGCGGTTGGAGCCCAGCCGCTGGATGGACGGCTCCGCTACGCCGTAGCGGTCGATGCGGTTGCGCACCTTTTCCAGCGCTTGTCTCGATATCTGGCTGTTGATGTACTCGTTGTATTTGTCGGTCAGGCCGAGGACCAAGGTCGGCTCGGGCGTGGATGTCGCCGATTTTTTAACCAGCGTGTCGGTCCAGTGCTGGCCCACGTATTCAAGCGCCCTTGAAAGCTCCGCTTCGCTCGCCGCGGTTATGACAATGGTGTGGTTTGAGGTGTCCTGCTTCACTTCCTTGACTTCGATCTTCTCGTCCTTGAAAGTGCGGGCGAGGTCGCTTGTCATCATATCCACCTTGTTCTCGATGGCCTTTGCGAGCTCCACTTCGAACTCAAGGTAGATGCCGCCCCGGAGGTCCAATCCCAAGTTGATCCACTTTGCGGGGAAGATATTGAAGTACCACGGCAGCGGCTTTCCCTCCTCCGTCGCTTTGTCGGAGATCTCCCTGAAGCCGGCGAAGGTCGGGATGAGCGTGTAGACCGCGAAGAGCGTAAGGAAGGAGAGAAGGATGGCCTTCCATTTCCAGCTGCTTGGCATAGATCCCCTCTACTGGTTTTGTGTTTGAACGGCTGCGATCGCCTCTCGGCTGAACTTAACCTTCACGTTGTCGGCGACCTCGAGCGTCACGATGTTCTCCGCTATGCCGTAAACTATGCCGTGCATGCCGCCGCGCGTGACGACCTTGTCGCCCTTCTTCACGGCGTTGATCATCTCGCGGTGTTTTTTCTGCTGTTTCTGCTGCGGGCGGATCATGAGAAAATAGAAGATCGCGAAGATCACTACCAGCGGGACCAGCGTCGAATACCAGCTTGACTGCTGACCCGCGGCGCCGCCCGGCGCCTGTGCCATTGCGTACGCTGTGCTTACCAAGAAATCCATGTTGCCTCCTTATTTATTGTTTAGTGTTCTCCTGCCGAGAAATTCCTTTTTAAATTCGCTGAAGTTTCCCTGCTGCAGCGCAAGTCTGGCACGCTCTAGCAGATTGAGGTAGAAATGTAAATTGTGAATTGTGCCCAGCACCGACGACAGGATCTCGCGTGATTGCGCCAGATGCCGGAGATACGCCCGGCTGTATCTTCCGCACGTGCGGCAGGTGCAATCTTCGTCAACGGGGCGGGGATCGTCGGCGAACTCCGCGTTTCTTATGTTGAAATCGCCCTTTGAGGTGAAGAGGTGCCCGTTTCGGGCGTTTCTGGTGGGCAGCACGCAGTCGAACATGTCGATGCCGCGGTCTATGCATTCGAGCAGATTTTCGGGAGTGCCCACGCCCATGAGGTAGCGCGGTTTGTCCGCGGGAAGGGCGTCGGCGCAGATACCGGCTATGTCATACATGACGTCGGCCGGCTCTCCGACGGAGAGCCCTCCGATGGCGAAGCCGTCAAAAGACCCTAGACCCGAGACGCGAGACTTGAGACCCGATCTTGGTCTAAGGTCTACGGTCTCAGGTCTAAGGTCCAGCAGTTTTTCAATATACTCCCTCCGCAGTTCCGGATACATTCCGCCCTGCACGATGCCGAAGAGCGCGTTCTCCGATCTGCGCGCGGCAAGACAGCGCGCGGCCCATTTGAGCGACAGCTCCATCGATGCGCGCGCCTGTTCTTCAATCGCGGGGAAGGGGAGACATTCGTCCAGCACCATCATTATGTCGCTTCGGAGCGCCTCTTGGATATCTATCGCAAGCTCCGGTGTGAGAAAATGTCTTTCGCCCCCGTCCAGATGCGACTGGAACTCGACCCCATCGTCGGTCATCTTGCTTCGGAGGTCGGCGAGCGAAAAAATCTGAAAACCGCCGCTGTCGGTGAGTATCGGGCCGTCCCAATTCATGAACTTGTGGAGCCCGCCCAGTTTTTTGATCCGTTCGTGGCCGGGCCTCAAAAAAAGATGGTACGTGTTCGAGAGCACGATCTTTGCGCCCGTCTCTTTGAGTTGCTCGGGGGTCATCGCCTTCACCGTGCCTTGCGTCCCGACCGGCATGAAGACCGGAGTTTCGAGGGAGCCGTG
>DYJF01000015.1 GCA_020723205.1 Bdellovibrio sp. | reverse complement strand
GCCGGCGGACCGCTATTCGTCGCCCTCGTCTTGAGCCATTTCGGAAAAGTGGGCAAATGGTCGGTCAGGGTCCCCAACGCCACGAAATTCTTCCTGCGCGACATGGGCCTCGTCTTCTTTCTCATCGGCGTCGGCATCAGGGCCGGACAGGACCTGCCGATGATCATGGGCGGCAACAACATCGTCTCGACGGTTGCGCTCGGCGCCGCCATATCGCTTGTCTCGCTCTTCGCCTCGTATTTTCTGATCCACAGGGTCTTAGGCGCGCCAATCATCCAGTCTCTTGGCGCGATCTGCGGCGCAAAGACGTCGAGCCCATCGCTCGGGGTGCTCATAAAAACGGTGGACGACGAATCGCCGGCGGTGACCTACGCCGCGGCATATCCGGTCGCGCTCATCTGCCTTACGATCGTCGGTCAGATACTCGTCATGATCGGCATGAGCGTCCTGAAATGAACTTTAAAAGGAGTTCTTCATGTCTCAATTCCGCCAGAATTTTATAACCAAGGAATGGGTCATAATCGCGCCTGAACGCGCGAAGAGACCGGATCAGTTCGCAAAAAAATTCAGCGGCGACCAGACGCCGAAACCGGAACACGATCCCAAGTGCCCCTTCTGCCCGGGGAACGAGGCGATGACGCCTCAAGAGGTCTACCGTGACGGCGGTCCCGGCGACTGGCGCGTGAGGGTGGTGCCCAATAAGTTCGCCGCCGTGAGCCCCGATTCTTCGCCCGCGCGAAGGACCGTAGGAAGATTCCTCGAGGCGGACGGCTTCGGCAGGGCCGAGGTCATCATCGAGAGCCCTTTGCACAACCACTCCATTGCCATGATGACGACCGACGGCGTAAAGAACGTTCTCGGCGCATATAAGGCGCGCTACGAGGAGCTCTCCAAGGACGAGAACGTGGACATGGTCACCATCTTCAGGAACAACGGTCCGCAGGCCGGCACGTCGCTTGTGCATCCCCATTCGCAGGTGATCGCCACCTCGATGATCCAGCCGGTGGTCAGGAACCTGATGCAGCAGGCACTTTTTTACCACGACACGTACGGCCAGTGCCCCTACTGCGTCATGCTCGAAGAGGAGCTGAAACAGAAGGACAGGATAGTCATAGAGGGAAAGCACTTTGTGGTCTTCTGCTTCTTCGCATCGCGCACACCTTTCGAGACGCGCATCATACCCAAGCGCCACAATTCGCATTTTCTAGGCATAACGAAAGAAGAGATGGACGAGCTCGCGGAGATACTTCGCATCACACTCAAGAAGTTTCACGAAGGGCTGAACGACCCTGATTACAACCTCATCGTGAGTTCATCCCCCGTCTCCGACGGCGAACTTCACTACGACCACTGGCGGATAACGATCATACCGCGGCTGACCACACCCGCGGGGTTCGAGCTTGGCTCGGGCATATTCATCAACATAATGCCGCCCGAAGAAAGCGCGAAATTTTTACGCGGAGTGAAAGCGGACTGATGAGCATCCCTACCGTCATACTGATCGCCATGGGCCTTTCCATGGACGCCTTTGCCGTGGCCGTAACGAGCGGGTTTACCGTCACGCGCTTGAAGGTCGGACACGCCATGCGGATAGCCCTATTCTTCGGCGTATTTCAGGCGGTGATGCCCATCGTGGGGTGGCTTGCCGGCTCCGGCCTCAAAGAGGTCGTCAAGGGTGTGGACCACTGGATCGCCTTTGCCCTTCTTTCCGCCATCGGCGCCAAGATGATCTACGAATCCAGAAAGCTCAACAAGGCCGGCGACAAAGCCGACTGCCTAAAGCTCGTCGTACTGTTGACGCTCGCCGTAGCGACCAGTATAGACGCGTTGGCGGTGGGGCTTTCCCTTTCTTTTTTGAAAGTGGAGATACTCGCGCCGTCCGCCATCATAGGCGCGGTCACCTTCCTCATGTCCTTTGCCGGCGTCTATATAGGAAAAAAGTTCGGCCACTTCTTCGAAAGCAAGCTCGAAGTGGCGGGCGGCCTCATACTGATAGGTATCGGCCTCAAGATACTCATCGAACACATGGGAGGCGCGGCATAATTTGAGCTTGACACCTGCCTCACGGGCTTGTGCAATACTTGCAATGGCCCCGCAAGGGCCGGAAAGGAGCCATATGGGCTTAAAAGGATCGCAAACGGAGAAGAACCTTTTGACCGCGTTCGCGGGAGAATCACAGGCAAGGAACAGATACACCTACTTTGCGGGACAGGCGCGCAAGGAGGGCTACGTCCAGATAGCCGACATCTTCGAAGAGACAGCCAATCAGGAGCGCGAGCACGCCAAGCGATTTTTCAAGTTCCTCGAAGGCGGGATGGTGGAGATACACGGGACATTTCCCGCGGGAACGATAGGAAAGACCGTGCAGAACCTGACCGAAGCAGCGGAGGGGGAAAAGAACGAATGGTCGGAGATGTATCCCGGATTTGCCTCCATCGCCCGGAAAGAGGGTCTTGAAGAGATCGCGAAGGCGTTCGATTCGATCTCCATCGCGGAAAAACAGCATATGAACCGTTATCTGGCGCTCAAGGCAAACATCGAGAACGGCCGCGTCTTCAAGAGGGACAAGGCGGTAACATGGCGCTGCCGCAATTGCGGATATGTCCACACTGCGGAGGAAGCGCCGGAGGTGTGCCCCGCCTGTTCCCATCCGCGGGCGCATTTTGAATTGCTGGGAGAAAACTGGTAAAAGGAGGCAATATGAAAGAACGCAAAGGCCTGGTAACGATAAAGGGGAATCCTCTGACGCTCGTCGGCAACGAGATCAGAACGCCCATGAACGCGCCCGACGTGGAGCTTCTGGACAACGATCTCAAACCCGTGAAACTCTCTTCGTTCCGCGGCAAGGTCTGCGTCATAACGTCCGTGCCTTCTCTGGATACGCCCGTGTGCGATACCGAAACGCGCCGTTTCAATCAGGAGGCGACGAAGCTGGGCCCCGACGTCGTCGTATTGACGGTCAGCATGGACCTTCCGTTCGCGCAGAAGCGATGGTGCGGCGCGGCTGGAGTGACCAACGTCGTCACCCTTTCGGACCACCGCGACGCTTCGTTCGGCACGACATACGGCGTTCTAATAAAGGAGCTCCGCCTTCTTGCGAGGGCTATATTCGTCGTCGACCGTGAGGGAATGGTCCGATACACCCAGCTCGTAAGAGAGGTCACGAGCGAGCCGGATTATGATGCGGTCCTCAAAGAGGCGACAAAGCTGTCATGATAGAAACGTTCAAAGATTTGGGACCGGTCACGCAGGCGTTTCTGGGCACCTGTTTCACGTGGGCCGTCACGGCGACGGGCGCCGCGACCGTCTTCGTGAAGAAGAAATTGAGCCGCAAGGTGCTGGACATCATGCTGGGCTTCGCTGGCGGGGTAATGATCGCGGCCAGCTTCTGGTCGCTGCTCTCTCCGGCCATAGCCATGTCAGAAGGCGGCAGGGTCCCCTCATGGTTCCCGGCGGCAACGGGATTTCTGGCGGGCGGTGTTTTTTTGAAGATCATTGATTCGATCATACCCCACCTCCATATCGGCTTCCGGACAGAGGAGGCCGAGGGCATCAAGACGTCTTTAAGGCGAACAACGCTCTTGGTGCTCGCGATCACCGTTCATAACATACCGGAGGGATTGGCCGTCGGCGTGGCGTTCGGCGCAGTCGCGGCGGGCCTACCCGAAGCGACGCTTGCGGGCGCCGTGGCCCTGACCTTGGGCATCGCGATACAGAATTTCCCCGAAGGGATCGCGGTCGCCATGCCTTTGAGACGCGAGGGGCTCTCCCGCTTCAAGAGCTTCTGGTACGGACAGCTCTCTGCGGTGGTGGAGATAGCAGCCGGCGTCATCGGCGCGTTCGCGGTAGTGGCGGCGCGGCCGATGCTCCCCTACGCTCTGGCATTCGCCGCCGGCGCCATGATCTACGTTGTGATAGAGGAGGTCATTCCCGAATCGCAGCGCGAGGGGAACACGGACCTGTCAACTCTGGGGGCAATGATCGGGTTCGCGATCATGATGGTCCTGGACGTCGGTTTGGGCTAGCTTTTCTCGTCCAAGAAGGATATTAGAGACGCGTTATTTTGAAAGGGGGGGTTATGACAAAAAAACTGGAGATCTATAAATGCAATGTCTGCGGGAATATCGTGGAGATGCTCCACGAGGGCGCGGGGGAGCTCGTCTGCTGCAACGAGCCGATGAAGAACTTTAAGGAGAACACCGTGGACGCCGCCAAAGAAAAGCACGTTCCTGTCATCACGCGCGTCGCTGACGGTTTCAAGGTGGCGGTGGGAAGCATCGCCCACCCCATGGAGGACAAGCATTACATCGAATGGGTCGAGTTCGTCGCCGACAGCAAGGCATACAGGCAGTTCTTAAAGCCGGGAGACGCCCCGGAAGCTACGTTCTGCGTCAAGGCAACCAACATTATCGCCCGCGAATACTGCAACCTTCACGGTCTGTGGGCGGCTAAGGAGGCACTATGATGAACGAAAAGGTTGGGCAGGCGTTCAACGAGCAGATCAACCATGAGATCGGCTCCGCGTATCTCTACCTCTCCATGGCGGCTTGGTTCCATACGAAGAACTTGGACGGAATGGCCGGATGGATGAAACAGCAGGCGAAGGAAGAGATGGTCCACGCCATGAAGTTCTTCGACCACATCAATGACAGGGACGGGAACGTAGTGCTTGGCGCCCTTGGCAAGCCCAAGACCGAATGGCCCTCCCCCGTAGAGGCGTGGAAAGAGGCGTACAAGCACGAGCAGTTCATCACCGGCAAGATAAACGCGCTCGTGAAGCTGACACAGACCGAATCCGACCATGCGGCCACTCCCCTTCTCAACTGGTTCGTCGACGAACAGATCGAAGAGGAGGCGCAGACGCTCAAGGTAGTGAAGCAGCTGGAGATGGTCGGAACCTCCGGCGCCGGGCTGGTCATGCTGGACAAGCAGCTGGGCAAGCGCGAAGAAAAAGGTGAATAGGGAAAGAACCATCAATATAGTCATCGGCGGTGAGGCCGGACAGGGGCTCGTCACGGTAGGCGGGCTCCTGTCGAAGGCACTGGTGCGAAGCGGCTATTCCATCTGCGTCAACCAGAGCTATCAGTCGCGCATCAGGGGCGGACACAATACGTTCGAGATCAGAACGGGCACGGATGAGATAACCGCTCCACAGGAAAAAATAGACCTCCTTGTCGCCCTCACAAATGAAACGATAGACATACACGCCGGCCTTCTGGGCACCGGCTCGCTCACGGTGGTCGATGCGGCGCAGAACGCCTCCTGCAAGACCTGTTTCCACGTTCCGTATAAGGAACTGGCGAATGCCAGGTCCATGAACATCGCGGCCCTTGGCGTGGTCAGCTGCCTTCTGGGCCTTGACGAGGAGCTGATAGCCGGCATCGTCAATGAATCGTTCGGGAAGAAGCATCCCGAGACCGCAGAGGAGAACCGCGCCGCCCTCACGAAATCCTACGAATGGACGAAGGCGAACAATTCCCGTTTTGAAAAGTTGCCGCAGGCGCCGAAACGCGAAGGCCGCCTCATGATGAACGGCAACGACGCCGTCGCGCTCGGCGCTCTGGCTGCAGGCGTCAAGTTCTATGCGTTCTATCCCATGACCCCGTCCACGTCCATCGGCTTGAACCTCGCCTCGTGGGCGAAGAAGGCGGGCCTTGTGGTGGAGCAGGCCGAGGACGAGATCGCCGCCATCAACATGGCGATCGGCGCATCCTTTGCCGGCGCCCCCGCGATGGTCGCGACCTCCGGCGGAGGTTTCGCGCTGATGGTCGAGGCGGTGAGTCTTTCGGGAATGACCGAAACTCCGATCGTCATCGTGATGGGTCAGCGTCCGGCCCCTGCGACGGGCCTTCCGACCCGGACCGAGCAGTCGGACCTTGAGTTCGTATTGCATTCCGGACACGGCGAATTTCCGCGCGCGGTCTACGCGCCGGGGACCGTCGAAGAATGTTTCTGGCTCACCCACAGGGCCTTCCATACTGCTGAAAAATTCCAGGGCCCCGTCTTTGTCATGACCGACCAGTTCCTGGCCGACACCTTCAGAGCAGTGGCCCCCTTCGATCTCTCAAAATATCCCGCCGTAAGGGCCGGCGCTCCGCTGGACGATATAAAGACGCCCTACATGCGACACCGGTTCACAGAAAGCGGGGTCTCGCCGCGGCTCCTACCCGGTTTCACGAAACACCTTGTAGTGACCGACAGCGACGAACATACCGAGGACGGGCACATAACGGAGGATCTCTCCGTCAGGAAGCTAATGGTGGAAAAGCGCCTCAAGAAGATGAAAGGCATGATGAAGGAGACGGTAGCGCCCGAGCTCGCAGGCGTTAAAAAAGCGGACCTGCTCTTCGTGTCGTGGGGCTCAACAAAGGGTTCAGTCGTCGATGCGGCAGCCGCTCTCAAGGCCAAAGGACAAAACGTTTCAACACTGCATTTTTCGCAGGTCTGGCCGCTGGTTCCGGAGCAGTTCGTGTCCGCGCTTGAAGGCGCCAAGCGCGTAGTGTGCGTCGAGGGAAACGCCTCCGGTCAGTTCGCGCGTCTGATAAGAAGAGAGACGGGTTTTGAGATAAAGGAGCACGTCCGGCGCTATGACGGACTTCCGATAACACCGGAATATATAATTCGTAACATTCCCCCTCCTTTGTAAGGAGGGGTCAGGGGAGGTAGATTATGATCTACCCCACCCAACCTCCCCTTACAAAGGGGAGGAGAAAATCTATGGTAACACTTAACGATTACGGACAATACGAGACCGCGTGGTGCCCGGGCTGCGGGAATTTCCAGCTCCTCAAGGCGGTGAAGCAGGCGCTGGTGGCCTCGAACCTCGAGCCGCATCAGGTCCTTTTCGTTTCCGGAATCGGACAGGCGGCAAAGGCGCCCCACTATCTCAACGCCAACTTCTTCAACGGTCTCCATGGAAGATCGCTGCCGGCGGCGACAGGCGCCAAGCTTGCGAATCCGAATCTCAAGGTGATCGCCGAGAGCGGCGACGGCTGCAACTACGGCGAGGGGGGCAATCATTTCATATCAGCGATCCGGCGGAACATTGATATCACCGTGATCGTCCACGACAATCAGGTCTATGGCCTCACGAAAGGACAGGCCTCGCCTACTTCGGAACACGGGTTCACGACGAAGGCGCAACCGAGCGGCTATCCATCCGAGACGTTCAACCCGATCGGGATTGCGGTCGCGATGCACGCGAGCTTCGTGGCCAGGGGTTTCACGGGGATGACGGACCATCTGGCGGAGATCATCCGGCAGGCGATCGCTCACAAGGGTTTTTCGCTCGTCGACGTCCTGCAGCCCTGCGTCACCTTCAACAAGACGAACACGTTCGCGTGGTACAAGAAGCGTTGCTACGAGCTCCCGAAAGATCATGATCCTGCTAACTGGGACGCCGCGATGAAGACCGCATACGAATGGGGGGAGAAGATCCCGTTGGGACTCATCTACAAATGCGACAAGCCGACGTTCGAAGATAATTTTGAAGTGCTGAAATCGGGTTCTTTAGTCGGCGCAGACACACCGATCGAAACATTGAATGAAATTATAAAACAATATAGATGAAGATCACCTCCCCTTTGTAAGGGGAGGGTGAGGGTGGGGTAGATCGATCTACCCCCCTTTCCCCTCCTTACAAAGGAGGGGAAAGGGGGATTCGATATGCAAAAATGGGTGTGCGAGATTTGCGGGTATATTTATGATCCGGCGATCGGCGATCCGGCTAACGGTGTCAAGCCGGGAACAAGGTTCGAGGACATCCCGGACGACTGGGTCTGCCCCGAATGCGGGGTAGGCAAGGACCAGTTCGAACTGATGGAATAGACCATGGACGCCATACTTCTATCAAGGATACAGTTCGCGCTGACATCCGGGTTCCATTTCATCTTCCCGCCTTTGACCATCGGCCTTTCTTGGTTCCTCGTCTGGATGCTGACGAAGTTCAAGCGAACGGGAGACGAGGCGTGGGGCAAAATGGCGCGCTTCTGGTCGAGGATCCTCACGATCACCTTCGTGATCGGCGTGGTAACGGGCATCCCGCTTGAGTTCCAGTTCGGTACGAACTGGGCCTTCTATTCGAGGTTCGTGGGCGACATCTTCGGCGCGCCTTTGGCTGCCGAAGGCATCTTCTCTTTCTTCCTCGAATCCGTCTTCATTGCCGTTCTTGTCTACGGGTGGAACAGATTCCCGGTCAAGACGCTCTGGTTCGCGTCGCTCATGGTCGCGGTAGGCGCCACGCTCTCCGGATTCTGGATAATCGTCGCGAACTCATGGATGCAGACGCCGGCCGGCTATCATATCTTGAACGGCCGCGCGGAGCTTGTGGACTTCTGGGCGGCGATCTTCAATCCGTCCACCCTCCCCAGATATTTCCACACGATCTTCGGCGCGTTCATGACGGCCGCCTTCTTCATCAGCGGCGTCGCGGCCTTTTTCGTGATGAAGGGGCGATTGGACGAGTTCGTCACAAGGGCGCTCAAGGCGGGCCTCGTCGTTGCCTTCGTCGCATCCATGGCACAGCTTGGACTGGGCCACTGGCACGCGGTTCAGGTGGCGCACACGCAGCCGGAAAAACTTGCGGCCATAGAGGGCATATTCGAGACGCAGACCAACGCGCCGGCCCTTCTCTTCGGCGTTCCCGACGCAGAGGGCGAAAGAATGCGCGCGGCCGTGAGGGTCCCGGGTCTTTTGAGCTTGCTCGCCTTCGGCAGCTTCGACGCGGAGGTCACGGGCCTAAAGGATTTCCCGAAGGAGATGTGGCCGCCGCTCGGCCTCACTTTCTACCCCTTCCATCTGATGGTGGCGCTCGGAATGTACTTCATCGCGATGGGCGCCGCAGGAACGTTTCTCCTCCGGAAAAAACGTTTGTTCGAGAGCAAATGGTTCCTGAAGCTCGCCCTCTTCTCCATACCCCTCCCGTTCATAGCCAACGAGCTGGGCTGGATGACCGCCGAGGTGGGGCGCCAGCCGTGGGCGGTCTATCGCATAATCGAAACGGCCGACGCCGCGTCCGTAAGCGTTCCGGCCGGACAGATACTTTTCACGA
Source organism: Bdellovibrio sp. (assembly GCA_020723205.1). Taxonomy (GTDB): domain Bacteria; phylum UBA10199; class UBA10199; order 2-02-FULL-44-16; family DYJF01; genus DYJF01. Next base: position 29,322 of record DYJF01000015.1, on the reverse strand, counting down.
TTGTTGCATTCAGCGTCATATATGTATTTCTTTTTGCATTATGGGTATTCCTTTTGAGGCGTGAAGTCTTATCGCAAGCCGTTAGTAGTGAACTATTAAGCCGTTCGCCCTGAGCAAAGTCGAAGGGCGAACCGTTCATCCTTCGACAAGCTCAGGATGAACGGACACATTAAGGATAAACACGTGTCCATGGAACCAAGTGTTTTGCAAATAATCTGGTTCGTTCTCATCGGAATTTTGCTCACGGGTTACGCCCTGCTCGACGGCTTCGATCTCGGCACCGGTTTCTGGTATCTCTTTGCGAAGAAGGAGGAGGACAGGCGCGCCCTGCTTTCCTCGATCGGACCCTTCTGGGACGGCAACGAGGTATGGTTGCTCACGGGCGGCGGCGCGATATTCGCCGCCTTCCCGCACGTCTATGCGACCGTCTTTTCCGGAATGTATCTCGCCCTTATGCTGGTCATTTTTTCGCTCATCTTTCGCGCCATTTCGATAGAGTTCCGCAGCAAGATCGATAGCGCGAAGTGGCGCAAGCTCTGGGACGTATGTTTTGCGGTCGGCAGCATAGTGCCTGCGCTTCTCTTCGGGGTGGCGACCGGAAACGTGCTCCGCGGCATGAAGATAGACGTCATGATGAACTACGCGGGCGGCTTCTTCGACCTTCTGAACCCGTACGCGCTGCTCACGGGCATCATGTCCCTCTCCTTTTTCGCGCTGCAAGGCGCCCTTTTCGTGTCGCTAAAGGCGGAGGGAGAGCTGAAAGAGCGGGCAGGAATGTGGGCTTTTAGTGCTGCGATCGCGTCCGCCTCGATATTCGTTCTGTTCCTCTTCGTTACGATAGTTACACAGCCGCACCTGATGAAAAATTATTACGGCGGGATTTGGCTCTTCGCACTGCCGTTCGCGGCGCTCGTTTCACTGTTCAAGGCCGTTCAGTTCGTTAAAAAGAACGCGGCGTTGAAGGCGTTCGGCGCATCGTCGTTCTCTATCGCCGCGGTCATGGCGACGATGGCCGCGATGCTCTTTCCCAACACGGTCGTTGCTCTCGGCAATTACGAGTTGAACTTGACGATAATGAACTCGTCCTCATCGCCATTGACATTGATGACGATGCTCGTTATTGCGGCCGTTGGAATGCCGCTGGTAGTGGGCTATCACGTGTTCGCATATAGACTATGGCATTCACGATAATAAAGGACGACAAAGAGCTCAAACAGGCCCTCTTCGACATCACGCACGGGCTCTACATCGTTACGGCCGCCCGGGACGGCCGCCCCAACGGTCAGTGTCTTGATGCCCTCATGCAGGTCACGTCCCATCCGCCGCGTATCGCCGTCAGCATGCGCAAGACGTCGCTCACGCACGAGATGGTGGAGGCGACCGGACTCTTCGCGGTCAACGTCATCTGCAGCGACGACTCCTCCTGTTACGCCAAGATCAAGCACTTCGGGACGCGGTCGGGACATCAGATCGACAAGTTCAAGGACGTCGAATACGAGAGGGGCGAAAACGGCGCGCCGCTCCTTCCCGATTCGCTCGCGTTCTTCGAGTGCAGCATTATCAAAGACATGACGCTCGACTTGGGGACCCACACGCTTTTCGTCGCGGAGATCACACGCTCCGGATTCAGGCCCGAGGGGGAACCCTTGACCTATTGCGAATATCGTAAACGAATCAAAAAAGTATAGAACCGTTCATGGTGAGCCGGTCGAACCGTGAACGGTTAGCCCTTCGACAAGCTCAGGGCGAACGGGGGTTCAAATGAAAGAGTCGTTCAAGGCGGCAAGGGTCGCTGAAAATATTTACTGGGTCGGCGCGATCGACTGGAACCTGCGCAATTTCCACGGTTACATCACGCCCCGCGGCTCGACCTACAATTCGTATCTCATCGTGGACGAGAAAATCGCGCTCATCGATACCGCCAAGGCGCCCTTTGCCTCCGAGCTTACCTCCCGCATCTCATCGGTCGTGGATCCCGCAAAGATAGACTATGTGATCTCGAATCATGTGGAGATGGACCACTCCGGTTCTTTGGCCGCCATCCGGGCCGCCGCCCCCAACGCGGAGTTCATAGCAGATAAAAGGGCCGCCGAGGATATAAACCGCCATTTCAAGGCGAACTGGAACTTCAAGGTCGTGAAAACCGGCGACGAAATTTCTTTGGGCAAGAGATCGCTCACGTTCGTCGAAGTACCGATGGTCCACTGGCCCGATTCGATGGTCACATATTGCCCCGAAGAGAAGATCCTCTTCTCGAACGACGCCTTCGGCCAGCACATGGCCTCCCATGAAAGATTCGATGACAAATGTCTGTGGGAGGATGTCAGGGGCGAGGCAGCGAAATATTATGCGAACATAGTCATGCCTTTGGCGGCCCCCGCGACAAAGGCCCTCGATGCGGTCTCGAAGCTCGACATCAAAATGATCGCGCCCTCCCACGGCATTATCTGGAGAAAAAACATCGCAGACATCGTATCTTGTTATAAGGACTGGGCCGCCAACAAAACTTGTAAGAAAGCGGTCGTTGTCTACGACACGATGTGGAACTCGACGGAGAAGATGGCGCGCGCGATCGCGGAGGGCCTGGAATCGGGCGGCGTCGAGACGAAGTTCTTCTGTTTAAGGACTTCCGATGTATCCGAGATAATAAAGGAAGTGCTCGACGCAAAGGCGGTGATCGTCGGTTCGCCGACGCTCAACAACGGGATGCTGCCCACGGTTGCTGGATTCCTGACATATATGAAGGGTTTGAAACCGCGCGGCCGGCTCGGCTTCGCCTTCGGCTCCTTCGGCTGGGGAGGAGGCGCGATACAGGCAGTAGAGGCGGAGCTGAAAGCTGCGGGCGTCGAGCTCGCCTTACCCGCCATCGCCTATAAGTATATCCCCGACGCCGGCGAAATAGCGGAATGCTTTAATGCGGGCCATGCCATAGCCGGGGCTATTTAAACTTTACGACCACCTTCCTATTCATTTCCACCTTGAATCCGGGCAGGTTTTTGAGCAGGGTTTTCGTCTCCTCGACGGTCTCCGGCTCCTTTTGCGCAAACTTCTCGAACTCCTTCTCGTTCTCGACGAGCTTCGCAAAATCTATCTCCAGCAGCGTGACAGTGTTCCCATCCCGATAGGTGGCGTCGGTCTCCACTATATCCCCTGCCGGCTCGACCGTGATTCCTATATACATGTCACGGAACATCAGGCGCATCTCGTCCATTTCCTTCTTTTCCGCCTCTTTATCCTTCCTGACGCTCTTCTGCTTCTTTTCCTTCGAGGGCTTCACCATGGGCGGGAAACTCACGACGAGTGTGGCCGGATCGCCCTTTTCGAACTTGAACATGATATTTTCCTGCTTGGCATCGGATTTCTCGTCCTTTGAGGTCTTCGGCCCCTTATCTCCCGGGTTCTGGTTGATCCTTAAATTATTTATATCCTTGAAGGCATACTCGACCTGATAACCCTCTTTCGTCTTCGTGGAGAGCTTTTTGCTCGAAACGTATCTGACGTCGGGACCGTATTGCGCGGCATCCGCCTCGAGCTTTTTCTTATCGTAGATATCGATCTTTTCGCGTTTCTTCCCCTTTTCGGAACCGAGGCCGGAGAAGATGTTGTTCAGCTCTTTGAGCATGGCCTTGGACATCATCACCGTCTCGATTATCTTTCCGCTGCCGTCGCTGTTCACGACGATGTTCTGTTTGACCTCAAGGCAACCGCAAAGAACAAGCGGCACGATGAAAAGCAAAATCCTTTTGATGTTCTTCATTGTCTCTCCTTTTGAAGATCAGACGAACATCCTCTTTGCGATCTCCGCCACATGTTTTCCCTGAAACTTCGCGATGGCGAGCTCGTTTTCCGTCGGTTGTCTGCTTCCGTCGGGTCCAGCGATCGTTGAAGAACCGTACGGACTCCCACCGGATATCTCGGAAACCGTCATCTGCCTCTGCTCCGAATACGGGACGCCCACGATCACCATTCCCTGATGCAGGAGGGTCGTGTGGAAGGAGAGGATCGTGGATTCCTGCCCGCCGTGCTGCGTGCCGCTCGATGTGAACACGCTCCCGATCTTCCCTATGAGCGCCCCCTTGGCCCACAGCCCGCCGGTCGCGTCGAGAAACGCACGCATCTGCTGGCACATCATACCGAAGCGCGTAGGTGTGCCGAATATGACCGCGTCCGCCGCTGCGAGATCGTCAACCGTCGCCACAGGGATATGCGCAAACTTCTTCTTTGTCTCTGTCCCGCCCAGCTTCGACACGAGATCGTCCGGCAGCGTTTCGGCCACTTGAAAGAGCTTCACCTCCGCGCCCTTGACGCCGCCCGCCCCCCCTGCAACCGCCTCCGCCATTTTATAGATGTGCCCGTACATGCTGTAGAAAATGACGTGAATTTTCATATACCCCCCTATTGACTCTGCACCGTTCGTGATGCCGGGCGTCATCTTCGTACAAGATCGCGGGAATTATCAAGGATATATTTCAGCGAAGGGGGCTAAAAGGACTCGTCGACGGCTTTTCTGAACTCCTCCATCATCACCTTGGAACCGTATCTTCTATCGAGGAGGAGAGCGCGTCTTAGGAACTTGACACCGGAGCCGGCGTCCTTTTTCCAAGGCGAGATACTGTCCCCGGTATCACGGCCGAAATCGAACTCCTCCATATCGATGACCGCGGCATACTTTTTCCTGATCTTCGTCCCGGGGTAGGGCATCAGGGGACTGATCTCTATATCGACGCCCACCAGATCGTCGGAATGCGACAGAAAAGACATGATGTCGTCATACTTCGCCTGCGCAGTGTCTCTATTTTCCATCGGTGTTATTATGTAAGAGAGCGTCAAACCGAACGGTATCGGCGCACCCCTGTGCTTGTGCAGCCCCTTCAACGTTCTTATCAACCTGAACAGCGCCTCCCGCTCGCCGTCGAGCATCTTCTGGTCCTTGACCCTTCCCAGATATCTTGTCCCTATCACGGCGGCATCTTCCTCCGTGACCGCATCACGACCGGCGAAGTGGAACCAGAACATGCCTCTCAAGAGGAAGACCGCCGTGCTCTCCCAATTCTCTTCCACGGCGAGCGCCGCAGGATCCAGATAGACGTCTTTGACGGTCGGATGCCGCTTGTCGAGCGCCCCAAATATCTCTCTATAATATCCTATGGTGTCCGCAGCGAGCGGATTGGGATCGCAAAGGCGAAGATGCGTCGGTCTCCTGTTCGCAAGGATCTTGCTCATGCCGTCCACGACCTCATCGGCCGAGAAGAAGGGTCTTGGCCGCCTCGGCACGGCGCAAAAATCGCACCCGTTATTGCACGTCCTGCCGAACTGGGTGGTCAACGTCGCTTTCCCTTTGGTGACATCGCACGGAATGGAATCTGCTCTCGGATATCTGCCGACACCTCTTCCTATCAGCTGATCGGACCCGTGATCGAGCTGATAGAAGCCCGGGCTCTCGACGTCTTCCCTCCTGCCGCCGTGCTTGACGATGAGATCAACAAAACCTTGAGCGTCGCCAACCTGAACGGCGTGGGCGAGGCCCGACCTTAAGAGATGCTCGACGGGATCCATATGGCCGTCTATTCGCTGCCGTATGAAATGCGCTCCGCCCGCGATTATCTGGGCGTCGGGAAATTCGGACGTCAATATGCCGGCCAACTCACGATACTTGTAGATCTCCGAGGTCGTCGTCGAAACGCCGATGATCGCCCCCTTCTCTCTCGCGCCCAACCTCTCGAAATAATCGACGACGTTCTTCCGGTCCTCTTCAAGGTCGGCGACGTTATCGCTTGCGCTCTCGACGACCGATACCCTGTCGAAACCCGACGCGCGAAGCGCGCCTGCGATCGTATTGAGCTGCAGATTCCCCTGACGCGGATAAAAGTCCGGCCTGCGCGACATCATACAGAACTGGTTCGTGGCCGTAAGTATGACGTTGCTGACCGCGGCACGGGGCAAGAGAATGGCCGGGCCCATAACCGGCATCATAGTAGCTGGCAGGATCGGCATATTATGTTTCCTTACTGCGCCAGTTATCGCCCCCTTGAGAAATAAGTTTCGCAAATTAATATGTTGACATAAACATCTATTCTGGTATTGGAGTTCCACAATACTTGAATGAAGGGTTTTATTCAATCATGTCAACAACTTTAAGAATATCCGAGGCCGCGTCTATCGCCCTCCATTCCATGTCGTACCTTGCCGCCAATCACGGACGGCTCATCACAAGCAGGGAGATCATAGCAACTCTCAAGGTGTCGGACGCACATCTAATGAAGGTCCTCCAGCGCCTCGTGAAAGCGGGACTCATAAGATCGATCCGCGGGCCGAACGGCGGATTTCTGCTCTCCAAATCGCCCGATCAGATCTCGCTGCTCGATGTCTACGAATCCATCGAAGGGCGCATGCAGCCGGGCAGCTGCCTTTTGGGAACGCCGGTCTGCCGCGACAAGAAATGTATCCTTGGAAATCTCGTGGACAACGTGAACAAAGAAGTTTTGGATTACCTGTCGCAAAAAAATCTCACACAACTTGGCGAGGCGTTCAAAGGTGACGGCAATGACTGAAAGAAAGATAATCAGGATCGATGAGGCGAAATGCAACGGCTGCGGACTCTGCGCGACGGCCTGCGCCGAGGGCGCGATACGGATAGTGAACGGCAAGGCGAAGCTCATAAGCGAGACATACTGCGACGGGCTCGGCGCCTGCATCGGCTTTTGCCCGCTGGGCGCGCTGACGATTGAAGAGCGCGAGGCGCAGGCGTTCGACGAGAAGGAGACGAAGAAACACGCCGAACACACGAGGGCGCCCGCCCTCCCCTGCGGCTGCCCGGGCACAATGGTAAGGGAGGTCCGACCCGTCGCAGCGCGAGGCGTATCAAGCGAACGGAGGGCATCGGAGCTGCGACAGTGGCCCGTTCAATTGCATCTCATCCCGCCGCACGCGCCGTATCTCAAGAACGCCGACCTTGTCCTGCTCGCCGATTGCACGGCCTTCGCTTATGCGGATATGCACGGCGATATAATGAAAGGAAAGAGCATTGCCATCGCCTGCCCGAAGCTGGATGATACCGGCCCGTACCTCGAAAAACTCGTTCAGATAATAAAGACAAACGACTTAAGATCGATCGAGGTGGTGATGATGGAGGTCCCGTGCTGCAGCGGCTTAGGCGCGATCGCGCAAAGGGCGGTCGAAAATTCGGGCAAAGACATCGCCCTTAACATGACGATAATCAATCTGGATGGCACGATAAAATGACCGTCAATGTGCACAGGCGTACGCTTGAAAAGCTCTATCGGAGATACAACCGCAGGGAATTCGTGCATCCGGATCCGATCGAGTTCCTGTACGCTTTCAGCGACGTGCGCGACCGCGAGATCGCGGCCCTTATCGCATCGTCGCTCGCATATGGGCGCGTGAGACAGATACTCAAGAGCGTCTCGGCGGTTCTCGACAAGATGCAGCCCTCACCTTCCGTCTATTTGAAAAGGACCACAGATAGGGGGATAAAAAGTGCGTTTAAGGGATTCAAACACCGCTTCACCACCGGCCACGACATATCATGCCTGCTAGTCGGAACGAGATCCGTGATTGAGGATCACGGCTCGCTTGAAAGATGCTTCTTGACGGGATTGAGGGATGAACACGATACCGTCATACCGGCGTTGACCGTGTTCGTAAAAGAATTGTGCGGAGGTTCCATGCTTCGCTCGAACGATAAGGTGTGCTTAGGCCTCGTTCCTCCGCCGGAAAAGAAAAGCGCGTGCAAACGGCTGAATCTTTTTTTGAGATGGATGGTGAGGAAGGACGAAGTGGATCCGGGAGGATGGAAAAAGGTCCCCGCGTCGAAACTCATCGTGCCGCTTGACACGCACATGCACAGGATCGCGAGGGAGCTGGGCCTCACTAAGAGGAAACAGGCGAACCTCAAGACGGCGATCGAAATAACGAGCGCGTTCGCCAAGATAGCGCCGGAAGATCCGGTCAAATACGATTTCACGTTGACCAGATTCGGAATCAGAAATGACTTGGGCAAACTCCCTCCCCTTTGTAAAGGGAGGGTAAGGGTGGGGTAGATCTACATCCCCTTCCCCTTCTTGCAAAGGAGGGGAACTTAACAAAGGAGGAGTGCCATGGAAAATAAGATGTTCTGTTATCAGTGCGAGCAGACGGCCAAGGGAACCGGCTGCACGGTGCAGGGAGTGTGCGGAAAGGACCCCGACGTTTCGGCCCTCATCGACCTCACGATGTACGCTACGAAGGGGCTTTCGCAGTATGCTAACCGCGCAAGAAAGCTCGGCGTGAAGGACCGCGATGTCGACGTATTCGTGATCGAGGCCCTCTTCTCCACGGTCACGAACGTCAACTTCGATCCCTCAAGATATGAAAAAATCTTGAGGCGTCTGCCCGCGCTCCGCGAGAAGGCAAAGCGTTTGTACGAGGATGCGGCCAGAAGGGCCGGCAAAGAACCAGAGAAGCTCACGGGCCGCGCTGCGCTGACACTGGCGAACGACCTGGGCGGACTTATCGAACAGGGAAGAGAGATCCCCATAACCAAGCGCATGGAGTCGCTGGGCGCGGACGCGACCGGCCTTCAGGAACTTCTGACATACGGACTTAAAGGCATGGCTGCCTACGCCGACCACGCGCATATTCTGGGGAAAGAGGATGACGACGTGTATGCGTTCTTCCACGAGGCGCTCGATTTTCTTGCCTCTGATCCGGCCGATGCCGGCGAACTGACGGCCAAGGTCCTGAAATGCGGCGAGGTGAACCTCAAGGTATTGGAGCTTTTGGACAGCGCGAACACCGGAACTTACGGCCATCCGGTTCCGACGAACGTCCGCATCACTCCCGTCAAAGGGAAGGCGATACTGGTCTCCGGCCACGACTTGAAGGATTTGGACGGCCTCTCAAAGCAGACGGAGGGGAAGGGCATCAACGTTTACACGCACGGCGAGATGCTGCCCTGCCATGCATATCCACAACTCAAAAAATACAAACACCTGGTAGGCAACTACGGCGGCGCGTGGCAGGACCAGCAGAAGGAGTTCGCCAAATTCCCGGGGGCCATCCTCATGACCACCAACTGCATTCAAAGACCGCAGAATACCTATAATGACAGGATATTCACGAGCGGACTCGTCGCATGGCCGGGGGTCACGCATATATACGACGGCAACTTTGGGCCCGTGATCGACGCCGCGCTCAAGGCGGAGGGTTTCACCGCCGACGAACCGGAAAAACATATAACGGTCGGATTCGGCCACAACACGGTGATGGGAGTAGCAGGCAAGGTGGTCGAGGCGGTAAAGAGCGGCGCCATCAAGCGCTTCTTTTTGATCGGCGGCTGCGACGGTGCGAAGAGCGGCAGGAATTATTACACGGAGTTCGCCGAATCGGTCCCGAAGGACTGCGTGATATTGACGCTCGCCTGCGGAAAATACCGCTTCAACAAGATGGAGTTCGGTGAGATCGGCGGCATTCCCAGACTTCTCGATTGCGGCCAGTGCAACGATTCCTATTCGGCCATCCAGGTCGCGGTCGCGCTCTCGAAGGCCTTCAACTGTTCCGTGAACGACCTGCCTCTCTCTATCATCCTTTCATGGTACGAGCAGAAGGCGGTCTGCATCCTCCTCACGTTGCTCCACCTCGGCATCAAAAATATGCGTATAGGGCCGTCGCTTCCGGCGTTCGTGACGCCCAACGTCCTCAAGGTCTTGATCGAGAACTTCAACATCATGCCTATCACGAACGCGAAGGATGACCTCAAGGCAATACTCGGATAATCCGCACTGACAAAGGGCCCGCGCTCCCGCGTGCGGGCCCTTTTCTCTTTCTTGACAATATCTGCGCTTCAAGTAAAAGGTCGCTAATAATCACCAAGGGGGGGACCCATGAAGAAAATTTTGATGTTGGCGATCGTCGCTACGGCGGTGATCAGCACCACCGCCTCTGCGGAAAGGATCAAGTTCCCTGACAAGGGCTGGCACAAGGGGTTCTGGATCACCGCCATGGGCGGCATGACGCAGGTCGGCCACGACACGAACGTCCAGACGAACCGTTCTTTCGACGGAACGTTCATACCGGCGGTCGGTCTCTCGCTGGGCTACGATATCGCGGACTGGATAGGACCAATGATGCAGTTCCAGTACGGCTTTGCCTCCGACACGGTGGGCGACGGGACTGTGAACTACCCGACTGAAAGTGCCCGCGAGCACGAGATCAAGATCCGGCTTGCCGCGCGCGGCACGCTCCCCTACTTCATGCACGCCGGCTGGCAGCCGAACAAGTGGAAGATCATCCCGTACCTCAAGCTGGGCGGCACGGCGCATGCGCTCTACGTCAACGCACCAACGAACGGCAACAAGATCGGCGCATGGGGCGGCGGCATAGCGGTCGGCGGGGGCCTTGAGACGCTCATCATCGACCGCATCTGGGTGGGCATCGACATCACGGAGGACCTGATGTTCATGCAGAGCTATTACAAGACGATCGCTGGGGTCAACACGAAGCTCGTCAACGGCGGGTTTACGCCGATGTTCTCGCTCGTGGGAATGGTTGGATACCACTTCTAGACGGCTAAAAACGGTGTTTTGAGGCGTATCCGAGAGGGACGGAGGAGCCGTCCCTCTTTTTTTGTCTACGGCTCAATAAATACTTGAAAGGCGTCGCTCTTCTACGATAGGGATTGCCACATGCTTAAAAGAGACCTTTCAAAACTGGACAACTTCGCAACGATAGTCGGCATGATGGTCGGCTCCGGCATCTTCGTGGCCATCGGAGAGGCGGGCAGGGACGCCGGACCGTCTTCCGTGCTCGCGTATCTGCTGCTGGGCCCCTTCACGCTGCTTCTTGCTTTTCCTTACATATTGTTCCAGAGCACATCGCTAGGGAACTTGACGGGCGGCGCCTACGTTCACATAAGCCGCACGCTCAAGAACCACTTTCCCGGATTCATCGTCATGTGGCTCACGTGGGTGACGTATCTCGGCGTGCTAAGCGTCCTCTCCATCTCCGTCGGACGGTATCTTCAGGCCATCGTGCCGGCGATAGAGCCGCGCGTTGCCGCCACGATATGCCTCCTTATCTTTTATCTTATAAATCTCACCGGCGTTAAGCACTTCGGGCGGATGCAGAGCTCCATGTTCTGGGTACTGCTCCTCGCAGTTGCAATGCTGATCGTGCCGGGACTCTTTGCGGTAAGGACCGCAAATTTCACGCCGTTCATGCCACAGGGAATGCCGGGTTTCCTGAAGGCGCTTCCCATCCTGTTCTTCGCCTACGCCGGATTCGACGCGCTTTCGCAGACCGCAGGCGAGACGAAGGACGCAAGACATTCTTTGCCAAAAATATTTTTCTTCGGCATCTGCACATCAATCGTCATCTATATCGGCATATCCACCGTGGCGTTCGGAACGACACCGTACGAAATTCTCATCGGCTCGCAGGCGCCGCTGGTTGAGGCGTCCAAAGCGTTTCTGCCGCCAGGTATCGGGACAATCATCGTGACGACCGGCGCCTTAATGGCCTTCCTCACGACGATAAACGCGTGCATGATGGTCCCGTCGCGCATCCTCTTTGCCTTCTCCGAGGACAGGATAGCGCCGCGCGCGCTTTCGCGGCTCAACAGACGTTACAGCACGCCCCACATCAGTCTGACCATAAATCTCGTGCTGGCGATCATACTTATCTGGACCAAAACGGTGGGATATCTGATCGGCATCTCGATGCAGGCGATGATAATCCTCTACGGAACGGAGTGCTTCGCTATGATGTGCCTGCCCTTCGTTAACGAAGACCTCTGGAAACAGGTGCCGTACAGGTTGAACAAGTATCTTGTGGCAGCGGCCGGCGCGGTCTCGATCATGATGCTCACGGTCCTATACGCAAAGATACCGAACCCGCTGCCCATTCCTTTAGTGATATGGACGGCTATCGGCACGGTCTTCTATTTCGTCGAGAGAAGGCGCGGGCTACAGGAGAACTTCGATTACAGGGCTACCCTCACCGCATTTTTGAGACCGGCCGAACAACCGGCCGAAAGACCATCAGCATAATTGAAAAGAGGCGGCATAAAGTGCCGCCTCTTTTTTTCTGCGCGCCCGGCCTGACTCGAACAGGCGACTTCCTGCTTAGAAGGCAGGTGCTCTATCCAACTGAGCTACGGGCGCGAAAGACTGTCGGGGTGATAGGATTCGAACCTACGACTTCTTGGTCCCAAACCAAGCGCTCTAGCCAGGCTGAGCTACACCCCGAAGTGGCGAAGCAAATTTTCTTAAAGATATTTTGCTTCGCCACTTCGAGGCCCGCCGGTGCATTGTGGCGGGCCAGAACCACAGCTGACTATCAATACTCATCTCAAAACACAACCACCTAAATCTGCCCCTTTTTCAGCAGGTCTTCCAGTATGCGCTTCATATGCCTTAGCGCCTTTCCCCTGTGGCTTATCCTGTTCTTCTCATCGAGGGGGAGCTCGGCCATCGTCCTGCCCTTTTCTGGAACGTAAAAGAGCGGATCGAAGCCGAAACCGCCGCCGCCGGCGAGCTCTCTGCCTATCTCCCCTTCGCAGCGCTCTTCGATATCCCATTCGCGCCCGTCCGGGGACGTTAAGACCATCGTGCAAGTGAAATAGCCCCCCCTTTTACCGTCCGGAACGTCCTTCATCGCGGCGATCAGCTTCAAGTTGTTGGCGGCGGCGTCCCCCTGTCTTCCGGCATACCTCGCGGAACGGATGCCCGGCTCGCCGTTCAGCGCTTCGACCACGAGCCCGCTGTCGTCGCCGAGCGCCCACTTATTCGTTGCCGACGCAACGGTCCGCGCTTTCTTTCGCGCATTTTCCAAAAAGGTCTTCCCGTCCTCTTCGACGTCTCCTATCTCCGGATGGTCCGCAAGCGACGTGACAGCGACAGGCAGACCCTTTAAAAGAGCTGCGATCTCCGCCAGCTTTCCCCTGTTGCTCGTCGCTATGACCAGTTCCATAACCATGTTGAACTTTTCACCCCACGTGTTACAAGTAACACAGTGAAATATTTCATAGCAACTCTTAGTTTCGCCTTCATAGTCTCGGCGACGGGCACGGCGTGGGCAAGGCCCCTCAAGGGCTTCAACGAAGGGCCCTACCTGTATCTTGAGGGCGCCTTAACACAGGTGAGCTACGATAAGGACGAGCAAACGGGCACGAAAGCAGGCCACGATTTCGAGCCCGCGATCGGGCTCACGTTCGGATGGAACATCTGGGACTATTTCTCAGCCGAGCTGGAGGGCCTTTATTCTACGAACAGCAGCGGCGGCAGGCGCGAGCACCTCGTGAGCGCGAACGCCTACGGAAAATATTTTTTGATCTTGGACGACCTGACCGACTTCAAGTCATTAAGGATAATGCCCACTTTCAAAGGCGGACTTTCTTTCAGGATAGCGTCCTTGCCCGGCAACCCCAACTCGACCGACACGGCGGTCACCAAGTTCGGCTGGGGGCCCTCGTTCGGGGCCGGGATGTCCTTCCTTGTCGCAAAATATCTCTGGTTCGGTTTCGAGGTTCAGGAGGACCTGGTCTTCTTCAGCGACACGAACCAGACGATCACGGTCGGGGGCACGACGACTCCGGGGGCCCTTATCTACAAGGGCGGCTTCTATCCTCAATTTTCGGCGTTGGTTTTCGTCGGAGTGCACTACTAGAAGGGCTGCCCTTCCTCTTCCTCGGCGAGCGTTTGGGCCGGCTGCGGCGTCATATACTTATCCATGCCCTGCGCCAGATCGTCGAAACGGGTGAGACTGCTTCTGAACGCCAGCGTCACCCTGCCTGTCGGTCCGTTGCGCTGTTTTCCTATTATCACCTCGGCTTTACCGGCATCCGCGCTTTCCGGATGATACATCTCGTCGCGGTAGATGAAGGCGATGACGTCCGCGTCCTGCTCTATGGCCCCCGATTCGCGCAGGTCGGAGAGCTGCGGGCGCTTGTCCTGCCTCGCCTCGACGCCGCGGTTGAGCTGCGAGAGCGCTATCACCGGGACCTTGATCTCTTTGGCAAGCGCTTTGAGTGAACGGGATATCTCGGAGATCTCGCGTTCGCGGCTCTCCGTCTTTCCGATCGCGCGCATGAGCTGCAGGTAATCCACGACGACGAGCCCAAGTCCGTGCTCCCGCTGCAACCTTCTCGCCTTCGCGCGGACCTCCAGCACGTTGAGCGCCGGAGAATCGTCTATATATATGGAGGCCTCGGAAAGAAGCCCCGCCGCACGCGTGAGACGCGGCCAGTCGCCTTCGGACAGGAACCCGCCGCGAAGCTTTGACGCATCGACCTCGGCGCGCGAACAGAGCATGCGCTGAACGAGCTGCTCCTTGGACATTTCAAGCGAGAAGACCGCGCACACGACGCCGGCCTCGACCGCAGCGTGCTCGACGATATTGAGCGCAAGGGCGGTCTTGCCCATGCTGGGCCTGCCGGCGATGACGATGAGGTCCGACTTCTGCAGTCCCGCCGTCAGACGATCAAGATCGCGATAGCCGGTGGGCACTCCCGTTATGAGCTCTTTTTTCTCGTAGAGCTGTTCGATCGCCTTGAAGCTGTCTCGCACTATGTCCTTGAGCGGCGAGAAGCCCTGATGGACCCTGCGTTGTGCTATCTCGAAGATGATCTGCTCCGCGCGGTCAAGATACTCGTCCACTTCGCCGTGGTCCTCGTATCCCTTCGAGATGATGTCCGACGCGCCGGAGATAAGCTGCCTCACGACCGCCTTCTCGCGTATGATCTTGCCGTATGTAGCTATATTGGCCGCGGTCGGCACGCCGTCCACCAGTTCCGAGAGATAGCTGGCGCCTCCGACGTCCTCAAGCGCGCCCTTCTTCTTAAGGACGTTCGTAACCGTCACGAGGTCGGCCGGTTCGTTCTTCTGATAGAGCTCGATTATCGCCTGATAGATCTGCCTGTGCGAGTCGCGATAGAAGTCCTCTGCGCGGAGGATCTCGACGACGCGGTGAATGGCGTCGTTCTGCAAAAGCATACCGCCGAGCACGGAGCGTTCGGCCTCCAGATGCTGCGGCGGCAATTTCGACACTGTGTCCATTTTATTTTTAGTGGCAGATCTTTACTTTTTAACGACCCAAACTTTGATGGTCCCCGAGACCTCCGCGTGAAGCTTGACCGGCACATCGAACACGCCCAAGCTCTTGATCGGAGCGTCCAGATGAATGAAGTGGCGGTCTATCTCGAAGCCCTCGCGGCGAAGGGTCTCTGCGATGTCCTTCGTCGTGACCGAACCGAATATCTTATCGTCCTCGCCGGCCTCGCGCGAGATTGTCACGGACGTGTTCGCAAGCTTACCCAAGATCTCCTCGGCGTGGTGCTTGAGTTTCGCCTGTTTGGCGGCCACAACACGCCTCTGATGCTCGAGCAAACGGATATTTTTAGGATCGGCGGGCACCGCCTTCTTCTGCGGCAGAAGGAAGTTCCTTCCGTATCCCTCGCGCACGTCAACAATCTCCCCCGCCTTGCCCAACGACGGAACATCGACCTGAAGAATGACCTGCATAATACCTCCGTTTCGTTACCGCTTATCGCTTTTAAGCCAAGTTGACAACACCTTCATGCGTTCTGGACCCTTTGGCTGCGCCGCCTGAAGTCGACCCAGACATCCGCCAGCCCCAGCCCCATTATTACCACCCCTACCGACTGAAAGAACAAAATGATGAATATATAGGCCGCGATCTTGAGGAGGGGGAACCTTACCCGCCTTAAGAAATACGAGACCACGGCAAGCCCCTGAAAGAAATATACCGCCCCCATGGCTATGAGGACATTTATGCCCGCATATTCAAGCGGAGCGATCTTGACCAGATACCGGCCCGCGAAAAAGACCGCCGCCGCGCCTATCACGGCCCAGACGTAGTAATCGGATATCCTGAAGGCCGCTACGTCCCACGAGTGTCCCGAGAACAGGTGGGGCATCCTGATGAAGCGCCTCGAAAAAAGGAGATTCACCACGACGGCTACGAGCGCAAAGACGAACACGAGCGACGGTATGATGTTGAAGACAAAGGATGCCACCTCCGGCCCGTGTTCCTGAAGCAGTATCGTCTGCGAATTCGCGACGCCCGCCGTCTGCTGGAGCTTAGCGATCTCCGCCACCATATACTCAAGATATCCGCGCACCGCGGCGATGATGTGAGTGGCCGTGGCCAATTCGGCGACCAGCGCGACCAGAAGGGCGAGCCCCAGCCCTGCGATGAGCGCGCTCGAACCTCCCTTGACAAGCCCCCAGTGGTATCTTACGGCCTCCGCCAGCACGAGCGCCACGACGAGAAAGAACAGAAAATAGCCGCCGCCGAAGAGTTTGACCGAAAGGGCCGAAAAGTGCGTGGCGAGACCCAACCCCGGGAGAGGAACCGAAAGTGCCGCGACATTGTCGCCCGGGGCGGAGAGAAATGCGACAACGTACAGCGCAACGACAAGGGCGAACGAGAGCACGGCCGCGGCGACCCCGTTCTTTCGGCCGGCGGTCGCCGAGACGTACACAAGCGGCAGCGGCGTCAGAATGACCAGAAGACCGCTAATATAGAGGCAGACCGCTATCAACGCCCCCATGCCCACAGAGCGGAGCTTTAATGGAACCGGTGCTGATGTCATATCGAAAGCGAAACCTGCGACGTTGTGAACGGAATGAACGCAAGTATCCTTGCGCGCTTTATGGCCGCCGTCACGTCACGCTGGTGCCCTGCGCAATTGCCGGAGATCCTTCTGGGGATGATGCGCCCGCGTTCGGACAAGAACGATTGCAGGAACTTTGCGTCCTTAAAATCGATCGACAGTTTTTTATCGGCGCAGAAACGGCAGGTCTTCCGGCGCATGGACATCTGGAACTTCTTCTTATTATCCCCGCGCTTGTCCTTCTTGTCGGAATCCCTTCTTCCCCTTCCCCTTTTTTCCTCTCTCATTGATTATTCCTCCTTAGCCGCTTCAGTTACCTCGGCCATCTCTTTTTGGGTTATTTCTCTCTCCTCCACGACCGGTGAGGCCTCGCCCCGCGCCTCGATCTCGGCGGCCCTGGCGTCGACGTCCACCTTCTCCGCCTTCACGACCGTCAGGAAGCGGAGAACGCTCTCGTCGAGCATCAGCGACCTCTCAAGCTCAACGATGCAAGTTCCTGCCGAAGCATAATCAAGGCAGAAGTAAGTGCCCTTCGTCTGCTTCTTTATGCGATAGGCGAGGTTCTTCTTGCCCAAATTTCTCGCATAAAAGAGACGACCGTCATGCCTCTCTATTATACCTTTGAGCTTCGTGTTGAGCTGGTCCACCTGCGCTTCCGTGAGCTGCGGACTCGCGATATACACTGTTTCATACTCTCTCATCTATTCCTCCTTAATGATATTTCTGCTGCGCAAACGCCATTCCCTTTATGATCAGGTCCTCCACCGCGTCCGCCGCCTTCGCCACCAGCGAGCCCAGCTCAACCGACTCGTCTTTCGAGAACGGATGGAGCACGTAATCGGCCGGGTCGATACCCTCGGGGGGCCTGCCCACACCGACGCGGATGCGGTAAAAATCGGGGCTCCCGATCTCCTCTATGATAGACCTCACTCCGTTGTGTCCTCCATGGCCGGAACCCTTCGTGATCTTCAAACGTCCGACATCGAGGTCTATATCATCGTGAACGACTATAAGATCTTCCAAAGAGCACTTGTAATATCCCTTGAGCGGCGAAACCACCGTGCCCGAGAGATTCATGAACGTTTGCGGTTTTGCGAGAACCGCGGCCTCGCCGGCCACCGAACCGCTCCCGATCTTCGCGCCGAACGCCCTCTTCGTGACCGGAATGTTGCTACGTACAGCGAGCTCATCGATGACCTTGAACCCTATATTGTGCCTGTGCCTGGCGTAGGACCGGCCCGGATTTCCAAGTCCGCAGATGAGCTTCATCGTCATTTCTTCGCCTTTTCAGCTCCCTTCGCCTTGTCGGCTCCCTTCGCTTTGTCGGTTCCTTCCGCCTTCGGGGCCGCACCCGGGGCCGCACCACCCTTGGCCGCGCCGGCCGCAGGAGCAGCCGCGGCGCCTTCAGCCGTGGCCGCAGGTGCAGCCGCACCCTCGGCCGCCGGCGCACCTTCAACCGGTGCAGCAGCCGCGACCGGGACCTCTTCCTTGGTCGGCGGGACGACAGTCGCTATCGTGTAATTGAGCGCCTTCGGGAACTCGGCGCCCTTGGGCAGCACGATCTGTTGCGAGTGGATGCTGTCGCCTATCTTCAGATGCTCGACCCCGATGACTATCCGCTCGGGGATCTCCGTCGCGAGGCACTTGATCTCTATCTTGCGCAACAACTGCTCGAGGATACCGCCCTCCTTCACGCCCATCGCAAGGCCCGTAAGCTCGATCGGCACCTCAACGACGATCTTCTCGGTGATGTCTATCGCCTGAAAATCGACATGCGTAAAGACGCGCTCTATGGGGTGCGCCTGATAATCGCGGAGCAGGACCGTAGTTGGCTTGCCGCCCGCGACCGTCAGGTCAAGGAGCACGTTGAAGCCCGCCTTGGTAGATATGGCCTTCTTAAGATCGGCCGAGCTGACGGCGATGTTCGTCGGTTCCTGCTTCTTGCCGTAGAGGACCGCAGGCACCTTGTCGGCCACTCTCAACTGCCTTAAGGCGCTCTTCCTCGAAATTTCCCTTTTTTCAGCGTTTATCAAAATACGTTCCACAGCATTCCTCCTTTTTCACGATGATCTTCTACACAAAAAGTGACGATACCGAATCGGCGGCGTGTATGCGCTTGATCGCCTCGGCCAGAACCTTCGCCACCGAAAGGGTCTTGATCTTGGCGCACGCCCTCGCCTTCTCCGAGAGCACTATGGTGTCCGTGACGATCATCTCCTTGATGCAGGACGATTCGATGTTATCAACCGCCTTGCCCGAAAGCACCGGATGCGTGCAGCAGGCGTAGACATCCGTTGCGCCCTCTTTCTTGATCGCCTGCGCGGCCTTCACGATGGTTCCGCCGGTGTCTATGATGTCGTCGATGATGACGGCTTTTTTCCCTGCAACGTCGCCTATGATGTGCATCACTTCGCTCTCGTTGGGCTTCGAACGACGCTTGTCTATCATTGCCATGGGCGAGTTCAAAAGTTTTGCGAACGAGCGGGCCCTCTCCGCGCCGCCGGCATCGGGCGCCACCACGACAAGGCCGTCGTTGAAGGTCTTGCGCAGATGCTCGATCAGGACCGGTTTCGCGAAGAGATGGTCCACCGGAATGTTGAAGAACCCCTGTATCTGCCCTGCGTGGAGGTCCATCGTCAATATCCTGTTGGCCCCTGCCGCCGTCAGCAGATCGGCGACCAGCTTCGAGCTGATCGGCGTGCGCGGCAACACTTTGCGGTCCTGTCTTGCGTAGCCGTAGTACGGCATCACCGCCGTGATGCGGTCCGCCGAAGCGCGTTTGAGCGCGTCGATGATGATAAGAAGCTCCATTAAGTGGTCGTTGGCCGGAGCGGAGGTCGGCTGAATGACGAAAATGTCGCGGCCGCGCACGTTCTCGGTTATCTCCACCCACGTCTCGCCGTCGGAGAACTTGGTCACGACGCATTCGCCCAGCTTCATCTCCATCGCCTTGGCGATCGCCTCCGCCAGCGGCCTGTTGGAGTTTCCGGAAAAGAGCTTGATATTGTTAGGTTGCATATCAATCTCCTATAGTTTACGAGCCGAAAAACCTTTGCTGGGGCGCCAGGATTCGAACCTGGGATGCCAGCGCCAAAGGCTGGTGACTTACCGCTTGTCGACGCCCCAAGAAACAGACAGATCACAAACACGAAAAGTTCTGTGCAGGAAATGCCTTCCAATTCTTTTTCGGAATCTTGACAAGCGCATCATCCCGCGTCTTCTCGTCCTCAAATATCCCAAAAACAGTAGGGCCGCTTCCGGACATCAAAGATCCTGAAGCCCCGTGGCTAACAAGAAAGCTCTTGATCTCACCGATCTCGGGATATTCGGCGATAGTTACCCTTTCCAGATCGTTCTCAAGATTCGAGGTAACGCCGCAGAATGTTTCAAAAAGCCGGCCGTTGCTAACACCTTTATTGCAAACTGTCAATTTTAAATCCGCCCCCTCCCCTTTGTAAGGGGAGGTTGGGTGGGGTAGATTGTGATCTACCTCCCCCTTCCCCTCCTTACAAAGGAGGGGAACGCCTTCTGCAATTCGATCAAATTCCTGATACACCCAAGGGGTCGGGACCGCGAATCCCGGATTTATCAATAAAATGAATAGGTTAGGGAGTCGAGGGATCGCCGTTATAATATCCCCTATTCCCTCCGCGACGGCTGGACCTTCATGGCAAAAGAAGGGCACATCCCCGCCCAGTTTCGCGCCCATCCCTCCAAGCTCTTCAGGCGAAAATCCCTTCTGCCACAATTCGTTCAATCCGCGAAGAACAGCGGCCGCGTCCGAGCTCCCGCCGCCCAGTCCCGCTGCCAACGGGATCCTCTTTTTAAGATGTATCTTAACGCCGCGCCTCTCGCCTGTCGCCTCTTTGAACGCGGCAGCCGCGCGGAAGGCAAGATTCCTTTCGGATGTCATTCCGCTATCCGCGTCGCCTTCCTGCGTTAGCTCTATGCCGGAGGCGGCCTCTTCAAGGATAAGATCGTCCCCGAAAGAGAGCTTCTCCATGACCATGAAGAGTTCGTGGTAGCCGTTCGGGCGTCTGCCCAGAACGCGCAGGACAAGGTTCACCTTTGCGGGCGCAAATATCTTGATGGAGCTCATGGGCTGGTCTGCTTATGCGAATCGCTAGTAAGGGTCAACCGCAATTATGCGCGACTCTCCCGAGGCCCCGCACCACGGGCCGGTGACCGCCTGATACAGGACGGCTTCGGCGACATTGTGGGCCGAGGCCTGCGCCGCCTCTCCAAGATAGACGGCGCTTCCTGAAAGCATCATCGTATCGAGATTGATGGTGTAGAGATTGCCGCCCGACATGCTCACGAGTATCAGCCGCGGCGAGGTCTCCGCTATCTCGATGGAAGATATGGAACCCGTCGCGCCTGCCGGCATGTCCAAGGACCTGACCGAAGGCGTATCGGTGAGAGAGACGCTGTATATCGCCGGCGGAGCGTCCACCGTCCCCACGACGGCCAAAGCGCCGTCGGAGGTGATGTTCAGCTCCGGGAGGGCGGCGAACTTCACGTCGGCTATAGGAACCGTCTGCAGTATCGCGGGCATCGACGGCTCCGTGACGTCAATGATATCGATACTCGCGCCGGCCACCTCATCGGGGGCAATCGTCGCAGGTATCTCGCTCGCAGTTCCGTGGGCATTGAGCACCGCGATCGTGTAATTATCGAGGGCCGCCATGGCCGTGGGATTCCTTCCGTTCGTGAAGAACAAAGAGACATCTGCAGGATCGAAGTCGCGGTCGGTGGAACTCTTGCTCTCGAGGACGTAAACAGTGCCGCGCTCGTACTGTCCGCGGGAAGAGTCGTAATTATCCGTTGCGACATAGAGCGTGCTGCCCGAGAGAACGACTGCCGACGCATTTCTGGGATAGACGGTGATGGGATCACTGCCGCTGCCGAATATTATCGCTCCCAGCGCTATGTCCTCCTGCGCACGCGTGTGTGTGCCGGAGTTCAGAAGTATCACGTTGTTCGGATAAGCGTCGAAGAGGGGCGTGTTATATAGTATGGCCATGCGGTCGCCCAGACTTGTGATCTGCCTCGGGATGTTGTCCACCATCGTGTCGTCGGGAAGCGTGCTGCGCGGTTCTATCGTGAAGACCCCCGAGCATGTGGTGGAGGCCATCGGATCGGACTGGATCTGACAGGAGAAGACGCGGTTCGACGGATAATCGCAGACACCGTAGATATAGTTTCCGACGACGTCGAGATCCAACACGTTGCAGTTGACCGTCGCGAACACCGTGCGCGCGTAATCGTCGTTGATGCCGGTCCTCGGCGCGGAGCAATCAACGCCGTCGCCCGAGTCGGAATCCGCGTCGCCGCCGTCGGGGATATCGCCGAATTCAGCGTCTATGCCGTCTTCCGTCGGAACATCGCCGCCGTCGGCGTCGCCGTCAACATGGCCGTTGCCGCCGTCGTCGTCATCGCCGCTGCTGCAACCGGCGGGGCCCGATAAAATGCCCACTGCAATTTCACCGGCAAGACTCAAACCGCGACCGATCGCATCCCAATCGATCTCATATTGGCTTATGGTCACAACGCCGCCTGATAACATATGGCCCTCCCTTTTATACCTTTACTCCTAGAGATGGTATCGGTTCTCTTGATTAAAAGTTGCGCGCTTTCTGGCTTGGCTTCTATGTTTGGGCCATACACCTTTTTCTATTGCCATTACAACCCTTTTTTATTATGGATTACGCGGATTTAGGGACCATTTAAACCATGTCTAATTGCCTTTCCATCGTCTTGGCTGGAGGTCAGGGGGAGCGGCTAAGGCCACTCACGAACGAGCGGGCGAAACCCGCCGTCCCGTTCGGCGGCCACTACCGCATCGTCGACTTCGTGCTGTCCAACCTCATCAACTCGGGACTTCACCGGATCATCGTCCTGACGCAGTTCAAGGCGGACTCGCTCCTGCGCCACATGAAGCACGGCTGGCACCTTCCGCCGATACTCGACCAGTTCATCGATCCGGTGCCCGCGCAGATGCGCACCGGAAACTCGTGGTACAAGGGGAGCGCGGACGCCGTCTATCAGAACCTCCACCACGTCGAGAACCACCATGCCGATACCGTGTGCGTCTTCGGGGGCGACCATATATACAGGATGGACATAAGGCAGATGCTCATGTTCCACGACAGGAACAACGCCGACGTCACCGTCGCCGCCATCCCGCAACCGGCGGAGTCGGCCTCTTCTTTCGGCATCATCGCGGCGGGCGACGACTGGCGCATGGTTGACTTTGAAGAAAAGCCCTCGCACCCTAAGCCAATGCCGGGCGATCCCTCAAAAGCGCTCTGTTCGATGGGGATATACATCTTCCGCACGAGCATACTCTCCGAAGCGGTCCGCGCCGACGCGGAGTCTGACCGTTCGGAACACGATTTCGGGAAGAACATCATCCCGTCCCTGTTTCGCACCTCCAAGGTGATGGTCTATAACTTTCTTGACAACAAGGTGCCGGGCTTGACCGAGCGCGAGCGGAGCTACTGGCGCGACGTCGGCTCCATAGACCAATACTGGCAGTCGTCGATGGACCTCGTTTCGGTCTCCCCGACCTTCAACCTGTACAACAACAAGTGGCCGATACACACGGCGCGGGACACGAACCCCCCCGCGAAGTTCGTCTTTGCCGACGAGGCATCCGACCGCGTCGGCATGGCGACCGACTCCCTTGTCTGCGACGGGGTCATCATCAGCGGAGGTCGCATCAACCGCTCCATTCTTTCGCCCAACGTCCGCATAAACAGCTATTCGCAAGTGGATGAATCCATTATTTTCGACAATGTGAACGTCGGCCGTTATTCGAAGATCAGGCGGGCGATAATCGACAAGGACGTCGACATCCCCCCCAACACGGTCATCGGCTACGATCTCGAGAAGGACAAGAAACGCTTCACCGTCTCCCCTGACGGGATTGTGGTCATCCCCAAGCGGGCGGTCTTAAAGCCCGAAAAATAGGCCGCAATTATCCTCTTTTCTTTGAACTGGGGATGACTATAATCACGGGTCATTTACAAACATTCGGAGGGATTCGCACACATGCAGCATTGCAAAGTCGCCTTTCTGTGGCACATGCACCAGCCCTACTATCGCGACATGTTCACAGGCGAAAGCTCGATGCCGTGGGCGCGCCTGCACGGCATCCATTCCTACTACGACATGGTCCGCCTGCACGAAGCGATGCCCGATGTCGGCGCCACCATCAACTTCGTGCCGTCCCTCATAATGCAACTTCGGGAATATGCCGAAGAGGGAAAGAGCGACGCGTTCCTGGACCACACTCGCATTCCCGCTGAAGCCCTCAACACACAGCAGAAGAGCTTCGTCCTCCGCCATTTTTTCATGGCGAACTACGACAACCTCATCAAGCCGTATCCCAACTACTGGAAGCTGATGGAGCGCCGCGGCATGGACCCCGGCAGCGTGGACTACGACGAGGCGATACGCTTCTTCTCTGCGCAGGACTACCTCGACATGCAGGTCTTCTACAACTTGGTCTGGTTCGGTTTCAAGGCGAGGGAGGAGTTCCCGCTGATAAACGAGATGCTCTCAAGGGGCGGCAGGTACACGGAGGACGACAAAAAAGCGGTCATCGAAACACAGCAGCAGGTGCTTCGATTGCTGCTCGACGCCATAAAGCGCGTTGCGACAAGCCCCAACATAGAGCTCTCGACGACGCCGTTCTTTCATCCGATACTTCCCCTTCTTATAGACACGGACTTCGCGAGACGCGCCCTGAAGAAAGCGCCGCTTCCTCCGCGCATGACCGCCTCCGCCCACGCCCGCTATCAGGTGGCAAAGGCGGTGTCCTACATGCAGGAGTTCACGGGGGTCCGGCCGCACGGCATGTGGCCGGCGGAAGGTTCGGTCTGCCCGGAGATGATCCCGCTCATTTCCGAAGCGGAGATATCCTGGATCGCGACCGACGAGGGGATACTTCTCTCCTCCGGCGTCAAAGGCAACCGCTCCGAGATCCTCTACCAGCCGTATTTCGCCGAGTACGGCGACGCGAAGGTCGCGATGGTCTTCCGCGACCGCGAGCTCTCCGACCTCATAAGTTTTTCCTATTACCGCATGAGACAGGAGGACGCCGCGAACGATTTCATAAGGCGGGTCAAGACGATCGGCGCCAACTGTCCCGCGAGCAAGAGCAGCATCATCACCGTGATCCTGGACGGCGAGAATCCGTGGGAACATTATCCCGAAGGAGGCAAGCAGTTCCTGACGCTCATCTTCCAGAAGATGAAAGAGGAAGGGATACAGACGACGTCCGTCGGGAGATACATAAGCGAACACGCGCCGGAAGCGACGATAACGAAACTCCATTCCGGCTCGTGGATATCGGCCAATTACGCCATCTGGATCGGCAAGGCGCAGAAGAATCAGGGATGGAGCTACTTAAAACGCACGATAGACGAGCTTGGCAGCCAGATCAACCCGCGGACCGGCGACATGTCCGACGCGGCCCATCGCGGCGCCGTCGATTCCTTTGCCGCCGCCTGCGGGAGCGACGGGTTCTGGTGGTTCGACGACGACTTCGACAGCGCGTTCAAGAGCGACTTCGACCGCATCTTCAGGACGCATCTCAAGAACACGTTCACGTTCCTGAAGCGCGACATCCCCCTCTATCTGTTCAATCCTATCTACCGCTACGAGGAACGCGAGCAGACGTTCATAACACCGCCCGCGTTCATAGAGCCGTCTATAGACGGCGAGGCGTCCTCCTTCTTCGAGTGGATCAACGCCACGCGCATAAACGTGCGCCGCTTCGGCAGCACGATGGCGCAATCGGACGAGCTCTTTGAAACGATATATTTCGGTTTCAATCCGGAGGCGTTCTACCTCCGCATCGACCCGATAGACGATGAAAAGGGCTTCGTGCTCGCGGACGACGAAGAGCTCATCTTCTATATCCACAACGAACAAAATCAATACAAGTTCCGGCTGAACCGCGAGAACGGAAACTATAAGCTCTGCGCGGTCGAGGAGCCCGGAGAGGGTTTCAAGGGCGGCGACTATCCCGTCAAATTCGCTGTGGGAAAGGTCTACGAGATGAGCTGCCCCTTCAAGGAGTTGGGATACAAGATCGGCGAACACATAACGCTCGTGCTCACGATAGTGCGTCAGGGCATAGAGGTCAGGCGCTACTCGCACATACACTTCGAAGTTCCGGATGAGGCGTACGAGCTCAAGATGTGGGCGGTATGAGATGAGTCGGAAAGTGTAGAAGTCTTGAAGTGTAGAAGTATAGGAGTGTAGGGGTCGGGGGAAATTATGGCCGAACCGCTTTATCTATTGCTGGGCATTCATCATCATCAGCCCGTGGGCAACTTCGGCCACGTCTTCGCTGAAGCGTTCCAGCACTGCTATTGGCCCCTTCTGGAGATCTTGGACGGCCATCCGGACATCAGGGTATCGCTCCACCATTCCGGGCCCCTCCTCGATTGGGCGCTGAAGAACGAACCCAACTATCTGCCGACCATCGTCAAGATGGTGAAGCGCGGCCAGCTAGAGATCATGGGCGGGGGTTATTACGAACCGATACTCCCGATACTCAAACCCGCGGACGCGCTGGGGCAGATCAAGATGATGCAGGATTTCTGGAAGCGCCATGTCGGCGTGACGCCGAAGGGCATGTGGCTCGCAGAGCGCGTCTGGGAACCGTCGCTTGCGGCCCTTCTTTCCGACGCGGGCATGAACTACACCATTTTAGACGACGAACATTTCCGGCACGCCGGCATCACCGACCCCACTTTGCTCAACTATTATCTCACGGAGCGCGCCGGTAAAGCTCTCGCGATATTCCCGTCCGACCAGCGGCTGCGCTACATGATACCCTTCAGGCCCGTGGAGGACGTGATCGCCCACCTCGTCTCTCTGGGACATGCGGCGCCCGGCGTGGGCATCACGTACGGCGATGACGGCGAGAAGTTCGGCGTCTGGCCGGGGACGTACGAATGGGTCATACAGAAGGGCTGGCTCGAGCGCTTCTTCAAGGCCCTTTCCGACAACCGCGACCGTATCGTCACTACGACCTTCTCGGAGTTCATGTCGAGGCGTTGCCCCACGAAGACCATTTACCTCCCGACCGCATCCTATCAGGAGATGCTGGAATGGGCCATGCCGGCCGACGCGATCTTCCGCTACGAGAGCGCAAAGAATATACTCAAGAACTCCGGCATCTGGGAGCTTGCCTCCACGTTCCTGCGCGGCGGCTTCTTCGACAATTTCCTGTCGAAATATCCCGAGAGCAATCTCATCCACAAGAAGATGCTCTACGTCTCCGACAAGATAGACGCCGCAGAGGCGGGGGGCGAAAAACTCCACGACGCGCGCGCGGCCCTCTACCGCGGTCAGTGCAACTGCGGTTACTGGCACGGCCTGTTCGGCGGACTTTACTTGAGTCACTTGAGGCACGCCCTCTATGAGAACCTTTTGACCGCCGAGAGCATCGTGGACAAAAAGAACCACGGCGCAAAGAACTATATCCACCTCGATCTCAAGGACATAGACCACGACCATACGCCCGAGGCGATAATCACGACGCAGCACATCGAGGCGATGATAACGCCGAAGATAGGCGGCGCGCTTGCGGAGCTCTCCTATCGGCCCGCCTCGTTCAATCTGCAGAACACACTGGCGCGCCGCTTCGAGGCCTACCACAGGCCGGCGGAGGAATCGCGGAACGCCGCGAACGGCAGCGACCTCCCCTCCATCCACGAGATCGGCAAGGACATACGCCAGATGAACCAATACCTGATATACGACCGCCATCCGCGCTTCTCTTTCATCGACCATATCCTGCCGGAGAACGTCAACTGGCAGGACTTGGCCTTCAACCGCCACGAGGAGATACTCGATTTCGGCGGAAGGCATTTCAAGATGATCTCCCATCAGGCGCGCGAGCACGGGGTCACGATAGGTCTCGAGTGCGAGGCATCTTACGCGCCCGGCAGGGGCTACAAGCTCAAGAAGGAATACCGTGTGACCGACAGCGACAAGCTGTCCGTGGAATTCACGCTTGAGCGTTCGCCGGACGCGGCGTCCGCCGTCCTCTTCGCGACGGAACTCAACTTCACGCTTCTTGCCGGCCACGACCCTTCGCGCCATTATCAGTGGGGCAACCTTGGCCAACGCAAGGTCCTGATGGACGCGCGCGAACAGATACCGGAGGCGGGCGGGATATCTCTGGTCGACGAGGCGTTCGGCTTCAAGGTCACCGTCACGGCCTCTCCCTCCGCCAGATGGATGCTTCAGCCCATCGAGACCGTCTCCCAGTCGGAGAAGGGTTTTGATAAATTATATCAGGGTTCCAACATCTGGGTGAGCTTCAAACCGTTGTGGAACAAGGAAGACAAGGCGAACTTTTCGATTTGCATTTCGCTTGAATCTTTATAAATACAACCGCGGAAACAAGGAGGAAATAAATATGCCCGAGCTTAGGAAAGATCCTATCGTAGGCCGCTGGGTCATCATTTCGACGGAGCGCTCGCAGCGACCGACCGATCTGAAGAAAGAGGAAGAGGCGCCGAAGACCGACGCCAAACCCAAATTCTGCCCGTTCGATTACGGCAATGAACATGTGACGCCGGCCGAAGTGCTCGCCTACCGCCCGGGCGGAGGAGCGCCGAACACCGCCGGCTGGACGCTGCGCGTGGTGCCGAACAAGTTCCCCGCCCTCATGATCGAAGGGAACTTAAACCGGAGGGGCGACGGCGTCTACGACATGATGAACGGCGTGGGTGCACACGAGGTCATCATCGAATCGCCTGACCACAACGCGCAGCTCTCCAACCTTACCGAGACCCAGTTCGAGGACGTGCTCTGGTCATATCGCGACCGCACGATGGACTTAAAGAAGGACAAACGTTTTCGCTACATCCTCATCTTCAAGAACCACGGATTCAGGGCCGGCGCGTCGCTCGAACACTCCCATTCCCAGCTGATCGCGCTGCCGATCATTCCGAAGGCGGTCATCGAGGAACTCTCGGGCTCGAAGGAATATTACGACTACAAGGAACGCTGCCTTTATTGCGACATCGTGGCGCAGGAGATCGAGGACCAGAAGCGCATCGTGATGGAGAACGAGGATTTTATCTCGATATGCCCGTTCGCGCCGCGCTTCCCGTTCGAGATGTGGATCCTGCCCAAACGGCACGACGCCCACTTCGAGGACGCCACAAAGCATGAGATCCAGAATCTTGCCTCCCTGTTCCAGAAGACGCTCAAGAAACTGGACCGTGCGCTGGGCAATCCGCCGTACAACTTCATGCTGCACTCGTCGCCGGTGGTCATGCCCGACCTGACGTATTACCACTGGCACATAGAGCTCACGCCGCGCATAACGCGCCTTGCCGGTTTCGAGCGCGGCAGCGGTTTCTACATCAACCCGACCGCGCCGGAGATATCAGCACAGTTCCTTCGTGAAACGGAAATATAGGTTGAAGACAAAAAGGGGGATCCATGAAAATAGCAATGATTTCGCCGGAGGTAGTCCCTTTCGCTAAGACGGGCGGGCTGGCCGACGTCGCGGGAACGCTGCCGCGAGCGCTCGCCAAAGCGGGCGTGCAGGTTTCCGTCATCATGCCCTTCTACAGGAAGATATCGGCGAAAAAGTTCGGTATCAAGCCGATGAAAAAATCCGTGAAGGTCACGGTGGGCACAAAAGAGGTCACGGG
>DYJF01000014.1 GCA_020723205.1 Bdellovibrio sp. | reverse complement strand
CGCCTCGATGGCAAGACGGTCCTCGCCCAAGAAACATATCTCGAAGGCGTCGAAGGATTCGCCGTCCAGACGGCTCTTCAAGGTTTCAATTATTTTTTCCGGTTCCATTTTTTAACATCTCTTCAGCATGTTTTCGCGTCGTTTCGGTAATGGCGGCTCCTCCCAGCATCCTCGCAAGTTCTTCCACCCTCGCCTCTCCCTCGATCGGCGAAACAGCCGCGACCGTCCTGCCGCCTGCGATCTTTTTGCTGACGACGAAGTGATGACCTCCGAAGGAAGCGATCTGCGGGAGATGCGTAATACATATCACCTGACGCGATCCTGCAACCTCAAAGAGCTTTCGGCCGACGACCTCTGCCGTGGCGCCGCCGATGCCGGAGTCCACCTCGTCGAAAACGGAGGTGTATGCCGTGGCTGCGCGGTCGGCGAGCGCGCGTTTGACCGCGAGCATGATGCGCGAGAGCTCGCCGCCCGACGCTATCTTGGAGAGGGGCTTGGGCTCCTCACCTATGTTGGGCGATATCAGGAACTTCATCCTCTCGGCCCCGTCCACGCCCCATTCCTCTTCGGGCAGGGCGGCGATATTCACGGCGAACTTGAGCTTCTTGAAACCCAGCGACTGCGTCTCCTTTTCGATCGAAACGGACAGCTTATCAGCCGCGTCCTTTCTTTTCTTTGTGAGTTCCTTTGCAAAGGAGGCGCGCTTTATCTGCGCAGTGGAAAGAAGACCTTCCTTTTCCGCGATCACATCGTCGAAACGCTCGACTTCAGCCACCTCTTTTTTCAGCAACTCAAACTTCTCGATGCAAGATCCGATAGTGCCGCCGTGCTTTCGCTTCAGATTCTTGATGAGATGGATGCGGTCGTCTATCTCTTCAAGACGCGACGGATCTGAATTCAACTTTTCGGTGTAGCGTTTGATCTCCCTCGAAACGTCGGCAAGCTCTGAAGAAACGCGGCTTACGGTCTCCTTCCATGATGAAACGGCAGGATCGATCTGCGCGCATGACGCTATCGAGCGCTCCACGTTCCCCAGAAGTTCGCACGCGGAGCCGGCGGATTCGTAAAGCTGGCTCTCTATCTCCTTCATCTTCGATTCGAGCTGCACCGCGTGCTTTATGCGCGCGCGTTCGCCTTCCAGCTCCTCGTCCTCTTTGGGTTTCAGATTTGCGTTCTTGAGCTCCGCAAGCTGGAACTTTGTGAACTCGAGGCGCTCTTTTGCTTCTTTCTCGCTTGCGCAAAGTTTCTGGAGCTCATCGCGGATCGCAACATACTGATCGTGCGCAACACGGTAATTTGCGCCCAGCGTTTCCAATCCCCCGAACTGATCCACGATGTTCATGTGAGTGGCATCGTTCAGGAGCTGCTGATGCTCATGCTGGGACGACATATCGACAAGGCGCTCCGCTATCTCTTTGAGCTGCTGCTGTGTCGAGGGGACCCCGTTGATCGTGATCTTGCCCTTGCCGGTCGTGCTGACGACTCGGTGGATGATCGTCTCTTCCTCGCCCAGCGAAAAAACCGCTGTGACAGACGCCTTCTCTTCGCCGGTGCGGATGAGATCGGAAGATGCGCGGTCGCCAAGCACAAGGTTCAAGGCCTGCATCACGATGGTCTTTCCGGCGCCGGTCTCGCCCGTTAAGATATTGAGTCCAGGCCCGAACTCGACCTCGAGCTTGTCTATTATCGCGAAGTTCTCGATGTGAAGCGACCTCAACATGCCGCCACTCTATAACGCAGGTAGCACGGGCCTGTCATCTAATTTGTTGCCTACGAAACGAGGTCTATGGTAGGCAGATTTCCGTAGGGGAGCAGGGTATCAGAGCATAAAGCGCCGGGGACGAGCGCAGGCGTATGAGGAGTTAAAATTTTGACTGGTTTCGCGAATTAGGGGCTGACAGCGGCAAGACACCTAATTCGCTTTTGAAATCCGGCAAAATTTTCGCGACGAGTAGCCGGAGGGAGTGGCGCAGCCCTGACACCCTGCTTCCCGAGAGGAAATCTGCCTATCATGACCGATCTATTTACAGCAAAAAAGTCCGCCGGCAGGGCCATTCAGAGGGCCGCGAAGGCCCCTCTGGCCGAGAGGATGCGTCCGCGCACATTGGACGAGTTCGTGGGGCAGACGCACCTCATAGGCGACGGCATGCCGCTCACATCGCTCATCGAGGCGGACACGATCCCGTCGATCATTTTCTGGGGGCCGCCCGGAACGGGAAAAACAACGCTCGCGCGCGTCATCGCGAATCGGACGAAGGCGAAATTTTACCATCTCTCTGCGGTGCTCTCCGGCGTTAACGATCTTCGTGAAATTATCGGTCAGGCGAAACAACAGCGCGAGCTCCACGACAACATGAACATAGTCTTCGTGGATGAGATCCACCGCTGGAACAAGGCCCAGCAGGACGCGCTGCTTCCGCACGTCGAGGACGGCACGATAACGATCGTCGGCTCGACCACGGAAAATCCTTCGTTCGAAGTGATCGGCCCGCTGCTTTCGCGCACAAAAGTATATTGTCTGAATCAGCTCACGGCGGAGGAGCTGAAAAGCGTCGTCGAAAGCGCGCTCTCCGACAGCGAGCGCGGACTTGGAAAACTGAAGCTCACGATCGAAAACGAGGCGATGGATTTCATATGCAACACGGCGGACGGAGACGCGAGGCGCGCGCTCAATACGCTGGAGATCGCGGCGGACCTGACAAAGAAGACAGAAGGCAGGAGGCAGACGGCAGAAAGCAGGACGATCACGGTACCGATTGTTGAAGCGGCGGTTCAGAGAAAGAGCCTGCTCTATGACAAAAAGGGCGAGGAACACTACAACGTCATATCCGCGTTCATCAAGAGCATGCGCGGGAGCGATCCGGACGCGGCGGTCTATTATCTAGCGCGGATGCTCGAGGCGGGCGAGGACCCGCTCTTCGTCGCGCGTCGCATGGTGATATTTGCAAGCGAAGATATAGGCAACGCCGACCCGCAGGCGGTGCAGGTCGCGATATCGTGCATGCAATCGTTCGACTTCGTCGGCATGCCCGAGGGATGGATACCGCTCGCGCAGTGCGCGACGTATCTCGCATCAGCGCCCAAGAGCAACGCCTCCTACAAAGCGTATCTCAAGGCGCGGACGGATGTGGCGGAACACGGCGTGTTGCCGACGCCTCTCCACATAAGGAACGCGCCCACCAAGCTCATGGAGGAGCTGAAATACGGCGAGGGATACAAATATCCGCACGACTTCGAGGGCCACTTCGCAGAGGGCGAGACCTATCTGCCCGACAAGCTCAAAGGCAAAACATATTATGCGCCGACCGGGAATGGGTACGAAAAAGTGATCTCCGATCGAATCAAAAACTGGAGACACAAAAAATGAGTGCCAATATGCGGCGGACGTGGCGGCGCAGGGCACCTTTTCGCAACCGACTGGCTTAGGCGAAACTCACCAAATTATGTGGGTACGGAAGAAGGTGAGAAAAGGTGGCCGAGAGCCGCTAAGTACGCCACAATGAAGCGACGATGACGGTGAGCCCTAAAGCCCAGCAGTAGACCGCGAACCAAGAGAAGCGCGCGTTGCGCATGATGGCAAGCATCCACCTCACGCACAGGTATCCCACTATGAACGCCGCGAGTGTTCCCGCTATTATCGGCGCCAGATTGTCCTGCGATATGTAACGGAGGTTCTTATATTCAAGAACGCCTGCGCCGCCGATCGCAACGACGGAAAGAAGGAAAGAGAACTTCGCCGCGAGCTGACGGTCGAGCCCGGTGAAAAGCCCCATCGAGATCGTGCTGCCGGAGCGCGAGATGCCGGGGATGATGGAAAGCGCCTGCGCCAAACCCACGGCCACCGCCTGCCACCACTTCATATCGCGGAGCACGACATCGTTCCGCTTAACGATACGCGTCGCAAAAAGTATGCAGCCGGTCGCGATGAGGGCGATGCCGACGGGCAAGAGCGTCGTGAAGAGCTCCTCGAAAAAATCCTTGAACGCGAACCCGACGACGACCGCCGGGAGCGTTCCCAAAACTATCAGCCAGACCGCCTTGGGCCCCTCGCCGGGCGCAAACCCGCCTGAAAGCGCGGCCTCGCCTCCCTTTGCCTGCGTCCTTCCGAAAAGCCCCGCGATGACAACCGCGACTTCCTTGCGAAGGGCCAGCAGTACTGCTAACAGGGTCCCGATATGAAGACAAACGTCGAACGCGACTATGAACCCGGCGCCCATGTCAAGATTGAACAGATGCTGGAAGATGACCAGATGCGCGGAGCTCGAGACCGGCAGGAACTCCGTGGCGCCCTGAACTATGCCCAGTACTATCGCGTGCAGGATGTTGATCTGTTCCAAAAAGGGACCTTTCTATTTTCAGTCGAAGAGTTTTACCAATATTGCGGTCTCGAGCCGGTTGAAGTCGACCGGCTTGGTGATATATTCGTAGGCGCCAGCCTCAAAACATTTTTTGCCTTCTTCTTTGTCCCAGACCGCGGTGACCATCGCGACCGGTATCTCCGAATCGATGCCCTTTATTTTCTTCAGAACCTCGATGCCGCTCATCTTGGGCATCATCATGTCCAAAAGCACGAGCCCTGGTCTCTCGAGTTCTATCGCCTTGAGCGCCTCCTCGCCGGACTGGGCCGTGATCAGCCGGTAACCCTTCCTTGAAAGTTTGACACCGAGAAGATTCAAGTGTGTCGGGTTGTCGTCCACGACCAGGATGGCCTTCTTCGTCTTATCGTTGCCCATGTTTCCCCCCTTCAGACAGCATTGAAATTATTAGCATATTTTGGGGGAAATAAAAAGCCCAAATCCCCGTGATGCATGCTTGTAGGGATCCGGGCCATTCTTGCGGGGACGACGAGGCTCGAACTCGCAACCTCCGCCGTGACAGGGCGGCGATCTAACCGATTGATCTACGTCCCCAGTGCTACAGTCTTAAGTCGTAACTTTTAAGTCGTAAGAAGAACTACGCCTTAGATTCCTTTCTTATAAGACCTATCAACATCTTTATTACTTCAAAATTTTGCTGCTCTATCTCTTTTAAATTAGGGTCTTTTGTCAAGCCAGAATCTTTGATTATTTGTATCCAATTATCCGTTTCAAAGGCAGATCGCAGCGCTATGTTTAAGAATCTGGCAAATTCCCTATCTTTATATCCACCGCTTCCCTCGGCAACATTAGCTCCTATTGACGTTATTGCAGCTAAAAACTGCCTCACTATACATTCATACTTGCTGTTAAAACTTTCAACGAGCTTTATTGCCTTTATCGCATTCTCATGTGCTTTTACCCATACTTTTAACTTCCTATAATTCGGAAACTCCGTAAATTTGCGGTCTTTTCTTACGACTTACGACTGCTTTTCTGTGGGCGCAGCAGGGATTGAACCTGCGACCTCCACCGTGTAAGGATGGCACTCTCCCGCTGAGTTATGCGCCCTAAAATCTTCCGCAAAGCGACGGGCCGAAGTTCAAAAGTATGTAGTCGTCGGTATAACCTACATATATCAGCTTCGCCTGCCCGCCGATCCCGAAATGGGAGGTGAGGTAGTATTCTATTCCCGCGCCTATGTCTATACCGAAACGCACCTTGGTGGTGCCTGCGTCCGTCCCGCCCGTGGAAGAGGCCATTTTTATGATGTACGGTCCCGGCGCCACGGAGAACCAGTACCTCATGCGGTCCATGATATCGCCGGTTTCCGGGTCGTAATCGGCCGGCTTCACCAGCGCCTTGAGGCCGAAACCTATACCTATAGTGTCCATGCCGCCCTCGAACCACGTGCCCTTTCTTGAGTTATGCGCGTACATCACCTCCACCATTGGATAGAGGTGGCGCGTGCCTTCAATGGCGCCTTCGAGGTTGAGCATGATGTCGGGGAACTTTCTGATGTTCAGCGCCTGATCGTTGATGAGCGTCGTGTATCCCCAGCCGGGGCTGAACTTGAGATTGAGCTCGCGGGCATATGCGGCGTCGGCGGCGAACACCAGAACGGCGACCAGCAAAAAAATCATCTTTTTCATGGACCCCCCGATTCGGGGGATTCTACTTCTTTGTTCTCAATTATTCAACTGCGTCGTGAACCAACCTCCGGTCAGGGCGTCGAGCGCCGCGGTCTCCTTATCCATGGCGATCCGTCTCACGAAGAGCTCGTGCTCTTTCTTCGGGATATCGGCTCTCGGCACCTTTTTTGCGGAGAGCTCCGCGATCTCGCCTATGAGCTTCTTGCGCTCGAAATAGTGTTTATTGACCGAATCGAGAAGAGCGTTGCGCTCCCGCATGACGGTCAACGCCTCGTGGGAAACCGCGAGCGAATCCCGGCTGAAGATCAGCTCGTTGAGCGCCCATACCGCCTTGACGCCTATGTAATGCGAATTGTCCTCTGTCTGTTTGTAGCTCCCCTCCTCCGGCCCTATGACCACGTTCTCGGAGCCGACATAGACGTTGTCGCTCACGTCCACGTTGACATTGTAGCGAAGCCGGTTCGCGTAATCGAGCTGCAGGCGGGGAAGAACGGCGGATATCTTCGCCCTCTTTTTCCATTTCGTGACGTCGCCCATCTCTATGCGGGCATTGTCGAGGGCTACGCGATGGACATCGCCGACGGGCGGACCCGGCGTGATATCGGGCGCCTTTGCCGTCAACAGAGCAACCGTTGCAAGTATCGCAAGCAACATGCCTTCGATACATAGCAATCGCTATGCCATTCGTGGATTTGTTATAAGACAAGATTCGAAAGAATCGGCGGACAGACGCTGCATGATTTCCGGACACACTGACCGGAATTGCTGCAATTTGAAAAACTTCCCTCCCCTTTGTAAGGGGAGGGTGAGGGTGGGGTAGATCATGATCTACCTCCCCCACCCCTCCTTACAAAGGAGGGGTGAGACATGTCTTTATCTATCGTCTTGCGACCGCCTGTTTATATCTGCTCGTCCTCACGTCTGCGATCTGGCGGCTCAAGCTCTCCTTTTCGATCTCGGCCTTGAGCTCCTTTATACGGGCCTCCGTCTTCGGATGCGAAGCGAAAGGTCCTCTGTGCGCGTCGACGCCCTTGCCCTGCTCCGCTTCCAGGAACGCAATGATCCCGTTGGGATCGTAGCCCGCCGACGACGCATAGCGCACGCCGGACGCGTCCGCCTTCTTCTCATCGCTTTGGCTATAGCCGCTCTCCATGACCTTCTTGCCTACGTCGCTTATGACGTCGGAGAAGACCGATGTCAGCTGCTTCACTTCGTCGGGAGAAAATTTCCCCGCCGCCTGGCCCGCGGCGTAAAAGCCCAAGTCCGTCCACTTGCTCTTCTTGATGGCGTTGATGCCGTCGCGATGCGCCACGTGGGCCACTTCATGTCCCAATACGGTCGCAAGCTCGTCTTCCGTACCGACGTTCTTGAGCATGCCGGTCGTCACGAAGATGAACCCTCCGGGACACGCGAACGCGTTCGCCTCGGCGCTTTCAACGACGCCGAAATGGTAACCGCCGTATGTCTCGGGGCGTTCGGAGTTATAGGCGACCAGAAGACCCACCTTGTTCACATAATCCGTGAGCGCGGCATCTTGAACAAGCGGATACTTATTGACGACCATCGCCGCTATCGAGCGGCCGATGTAGTGCTCTTCGCCGGGGGTTATCTCCTTGCTGGCCTCTGCCACCTTCGATATCCCGGTCACGCCCGCGTTGATAGCGCTTCCGATATCAAAGGCCCGCGCGGCGCCAACCGCAACGAACGAAACAACCGCCAAAATTATAACGATGATATATTTTTTCATAACAATTTCTCCTTTACCTTTCGCCATTAGCCCCTCGCCTTTGGCCCTATTTCAATTTACCCGACGAGGCGAACGCCTGCAGTGCGGGCAGCGGTACGGTCTGCGATTCAAGCCAGTCGACCTTTGAGTATGCTAAGACCATTGAAGGATTCTCTCTCTTGTATTCGGCCTCCACCTGGGGATTGAAACCCTTGCCGGCGAGCGCGGTCTCGTCGTGGGACGCGCCGCGGCCGGAGAATTTCTGGTCGGTGTTCATATCCACCGAGCGCTTTGTTATCGAGGTCTTCGGTATCCAGCCCGCCGGCTGCGATATCCTGACCCAGCCGCCTTCCTCGCTTGACGTCTCTACCTTGGAACCGAAACCGAGCTTACCAACTGAAGACGACATGTAGTTGGGCGAACTCTTCACGTCCACTTCGCGGACCTGAACGGACATCGTTCCCGCCCATGCCGCACCGGCGATAAGAACGACCGCCAGCACACCTAACGACACTTTCCTCATACGAACCTCCTTTTATTTTGTCTCAAAACTGACGACTCCGTCGAAATCGCGCGGCGGCGAGGCAAGATGCTCGACGCACAGCTTCCTGTAATATGCAGCCGCCGGATCGTCCTTCATCTTTTCGAACTTCGCGCACGCCTCCGTAAAATTTCCGTTGCGGAAGGTTACTAGCCCGTCCGCGAACATTTCGCAAGAGGCGATCTTCTCGCGCGCCACTTCGCCCTTCTTTCCCAAAGGTTCGTAGACGCCGATGGGCTCCGCGCGGCCCTTCACGCGCACCCTTCCGACCTCGCGGGCATATACAATTTCCTGTGCGCGGTTGTACGCCGTTTCGCTTATCAAGATCCTCGTGCCGAATTTTTTGTTGAGTCCCTCGAGGCGCGACGCCAAGTTCACCGTGTCGCCTATCGCAGTGTAGTTGAATCGCTGTTCGCTCCCTATGTTGCCCACTACCACCGGTCCCGTGTGTATCCCTATCCTCGTCACAAAACGCGGGAAGTCCGTCAGTTTGTTCTGGATCTCAAGCGATGCGAGGATCGCCTTCGCCTCATGATCGGCTATTGAAAGCGGCGCCCCCCAGAAGGCCATCACCGCATCGCCTATGTATTTGTCCAGCGTGCCGTCATTTTCCAGTATGATGCGCGTGACGTGCGTCAGATATTCGTTCAAGTCGGTCACGAGCTTCGTGGGGGTCATCCTCTCGGAGATCGAAGTGAAGTCGGCTATGTCGGAGAAAAAAAGCGTCAGCATCTGCTCCTGTCCGCCCAGCTTCACCCTGTCCGGGTCCTTAGATATTTCGGCCACGACGTGAGGCGACAAATACTGGCCGAACGCGCGCCTGATCTGCCGCTTCTTTCGCCCCTCGGTCAGATAGTTCTTCGCTACCATGCCGAAGGATGAAAGCGCGAGCGCCATCAGCGGCTGGACAACGGGCACCCAGACGTTCTGCGTGAAGAGCGCGACCGCGCCGCCGGTGTAGGCGACGCCCATCCCGCCGATGAGAAGACCCATCCCCCACGAGCTTTTTATCACCGCAAGCCCCGCCGCCGCGATGAACGCAATGGCGACTATAATGATGATCTGCACGAGCGGAGTTGTCGGGACCATCGCCTCCCGGCTCAAAAGATTCTGTATGACGGTAGCGTGTATCTCCGGACCGGGATAGACGCGCGAAAGAGGCATGGGTTTTAAGTCGTAAAGCCCCGGTGCCGCAACGCCGATGACGACTATCTTGTCCTTCACGACCGACGGATCGAGCGAGGGCGGCTTTCCCTCCTGAAGCTCGAGCGACGACTGCATCACTTCGGCCAAGGGATAATTAGGAAAAGTGTCCGCTGGACCGTAGTAGCGGATGAGCATCTTTCCGTCGCTGTCCAAGGGGACCTTCCAGTCGCCGAAATATAGATCAGACTTGAGACCTGAGACCTTAGACCGCAGGTCATCTGCTGCGACCTTGAGCGAGACAGCGGGAATGAGGCGGTCGCCGTAGAGTTCAAGCAACGTGATGCGGCGGTAAATGCCGTCCACATCGGGGTCCGCCTCCGCGTCGCCGAAGCCGGCCGCCGCCCCGATCAACTGCGGAATCGGAAGGGATTCAAAAGATTTTACGTCGCGTACAAAATACGGAATATCGCCCTCAATCTTGACACTACCTTTTGCAAGCACTTCACTCAACCTTGGATCCTCATCCGCTTCATTCCCGCTCGCAAACAAAACAAAATACGACGGCGGTCCCTGCTTCACGCCGCTTGCGAAAGTTTCATCGTCTTGGACCCCGTAAACCGACGGCTCCGAATAGAAGAGATCGAAGACCACCGCTCTTGCCCCGCCGCGGCGGCAAAAATCAAGCGCCATGGGATAGAGCTCACGCGGCCACGGCCACGAGACGTTCATGTTCTTGAAATATTGAAGCGACGGTTCGTCAACGTAGAAGAGAACGACGTCCTGCGGCCCGCCGTTCGTTTTGAGCATCGTCGAAGAACGAACGGCAATCGCCATCCTCGCATCGTAGGTCTTGAGCTCCCACGTCTGCACGAGACCGCTCATCGCGGAGACGAGGACGATCACAACTGCGACAAGACCGATAACGGCGCCCCCAAGGACTTTTTTGACCATGATCGCGGAGCAGAAGACAAAAACGAAACCAAGTCAAGCGGCAAACAAAAAAAGCCCGTCTCGTAAGACGGGCCCTCATGCGCATGGTCCTATCTCATGTGTTTCCTATCCTCCCCTGATGTAGCCCCTAAGAGGAGGTTGTTTAAATTTGAGATCGAGCGGTTTGAACTTCAGTATGCCCAGCGCGTCGGAGATAAAAACATCTCCAACCGAATTGACTCCGATTCCCCAAGGGCCGTGGACGACGCCGGAACCGAAGGCCTCGCAAACAAGGCCCGCTCCGCTCATCCCCCTCGTCACGTCACCGAAATTGCACCTTTGGAACCTGTAGTTATATGCGACGGGATCTGTGACAGGCAGCCCTCCTCCGGGCGTGGGAGTGAAATAGAATTCCGTAACGAACATTTTATCGCCGGCGATATCCAGCCCTTTGATGGACCTGAACTTTCCCGTCTGATGGTATGTCTCGGGCCATCCACCGTGCTGGCCGATGAACCCGCCGTCCGGCCCGAA
Source organism: Bdellovibrio sp. (assembly GCA_020723205.1). GTDB lineage: Bacteria > UBA10199 > UBA10199 > 2-02-FULL-44-16 > DYJF01 > DYJF01. The sequence goes on along the minus strand of DYJF01000014.1, from coordinate 27,699 downwards.
TATCATAATGTGGGACCCGGCGGCCGCATATATGTTGCCGGCGGCGTCCAGGGCTATCGCGGTGGGCCCGTGGCCGATGAATTCACCGTCCTCGAACTCCGTAACGTTCTCCCTCGGGTCCCCGCGCGGATATTCTCTTTCAACGCAATCTATCGCCTTTTCCGCATCTTCGGAATACAGGGATACCAGCGAGGGCGGCTCGAACTTCTTGATGCAATGAAACTTCCTGTTCGTGCTGGAAGTGGGATAGCTGACGGAGCTCATGCTGACGTACACGTTCCCGGCCGCGTCAACCGCCACGTCGGAGGGAAACTTGAGCTCGTTCCTTTCGACCCCCAGCTCTCCGACCGGCGCCGCTATTCCGATCGTCTGCAAATAGTGCCCGCCCGAGCTGAATTTCTGCACGCGATGGTTTTTGGTGTCCGCCACATATACGTTACCGACCGCGTCAACCGCCACGCCGTAGGGAGAACTGAACTGTTCGTTGCTCGCGCCCTCCGTTCCGCCCAATGTCATGAGCAGCATCCCTGCGGGACTGAACTTAAGCACGCGGTTGTTGCGTTCGTCGGCGATGTAGATGTTGTTGGCCGCGTCCACCGCAACGTCGGTCGCGTATTCGACATTGAAGGCGGTGCCGCTCTTGTAACGCGGAAAACCCATGAACGCGGCAGTGCCGCTTCTGGTGGTAGTCCACGCCGTGTCTAAGACGTAGCTTTGCGCGTTCGCAGATATCGAAAGACAACTGAAGGTCAGGAACAGCGATCCGGCCGCAAGAAGAATAAGCATATTTTTCTTCATAAGGAACCTCCTTAATTTCCAAATAGTTACCATGCGTAATATCAGCAATTAGCATGCCAACCGTGTGGGCACGCGTCTTTAGCAATAAGGCGTTATAACGCATCTAAAAAAAGGGGGGGGTCAAACGAGTGTTTTTGAATTCGAAGACGTCGCCTTTTTGACGGGAACGCTCAATGCAACATGGGGAGCTTGACGTGCTGTCTTGACGTCTCGCCGGGGAGAACCTCGGCGCGGCGGCGCGCCACCCTGCCGCGGGGGCCCTCGTGCTGCTTGGGGATCTTCAAACCGTCGGAGAGAAAAACCGTGTGTTTGCCGAAACGCTCGCCTATGGCGTCCACCGCCCCGAAGACGCTCCTGTGCTTCATCACCCTCTCCGGCTCCTCGAAGATGCCGAACTGCAACGGCATGCTGTCGACGAGTTCCGCCAGCACCACTCCGGTAGCGCGGTAGAGCTTGCCCGGCCGGTATATTTCGTCGAAAAGCTCCGTGAGCGTTCCCGTAAGATCCACCGGCGACGCCGAAGGACGCGGCAGCCGGATTTCCAGCCCTTCGGTCGAAAAATCCTGACCGCGCAGGAACACGATAAGCTTTCCCGCCACCTGATCGTAACGCCTCGCCTTGATGCACGCGCCCTCGAGATTTCGAAGCGCACGCGCGCGCACGACGCCGCGGTCGGCGGTCGGCGGCGTGAACGTCTTGAACTTCGATATCGAAGCCTGCTTCAGCCGCCCTATCGTATCGACCCTGTTGACATATTCTCCGCGCAGCTCGCCCCATATCTCGCAGCCCGTTTTTCCAAGCAGGCGTTTTACGAACTCGACCGGACGATCGACAAAATCAAGCGCCGTTTTGATGCCATGCTTCTTCAGCAATGCGCACGTGTTGGGCCCGAAACCCCAGACCTTGGAGAGTTCGGTGCGCGAAAGCAAAAGATGCAGATGCCTTCCGGGCACGGCGGTCAAGCCCGCAGGTTTTCGAAACTTCGAGCAGAGCTTCGCCGTGCCCTTGGATAGGGAGATGCCGACGGAAACCGTGATGTCCAGCTCCTTTTTTATCTCGTCCTGTATCATCCGCCCTATCTCCTTGTAACTTGTGTGATGCAAACGGCGCGTGCCGGTGAGATCGAGGAACGCCTCATCTATGGAATATTCCTCCACCTCCGGCGTGAACCTGCGCATGATGGAGAACATGCGTTTTGAGAAGAGCGAATATGTTTCGTAATCGCTGGGCAAGAGGATGCAATCCGGACAGATGCGCGTGACTTCAGATAATGGAACTCCGCGCTTCACGCCGCGCGCCTTCGCTTCATAAGAGGCGGCGGCTACGATGCCGCGCTCCGCGCCGGTGATGACGGGGCGGTTCCTGTATTCGGGATGGAGCGACTGTTCCACGCTCGCGAAGAACGCGTCCGCGTCGACGTGAGCAATCGCCCGCGGCCAGATGTGTAGGGTTATGGGATTTTCCATTTTAATATTTCCTAATAACCGCTCTCACCACTCCGCCCAATGTCAGCTCGCCGCGCGGGCGTATCACGGGATAATCGGGATTTGCGGGCACGAGAGATATCTCTCCGCCGCGTTTTTCGTAATATTTGAGCGTCCAATCGTTGTCCACGCACGCGAGAACCACGTCGCCGTTCTTGGGAGTAACACCCTTTTCGACGATCACAAGATCGTCGCGGTGAATACCGGCGTCGCGCATCGAGTCTCCCGAGACCTTCAGCATGAAGGACGCGGTGGGTTTTTCTATCAGGAACTCGTCGAGAGAGAGCGTGTCGATCAACTCCTCCTCCGCGGGAGAAGGAAAGCCGGCCTGTACGTAGCCAAGGAGGGGGATGCCGAGTCGCTCGCCCTTAGGTACAAGCCGGCCGGTCTCGTCCTTCTCTATAAAACCCTCGTCGATCAATTTTCGCGCGAAGCGATACGCCGCGTTCTTGGAGCTGTAGCCGAAAAGCCCGGCCAGCTCCGAATAGGTAGGAAGCCGCCTGTTCGCGCGATAAAAGCGCCTAAGCTTTTCGACCGCTTTTTCGTCTATAGGTTTCGGTACGAGCGTCATATAATTTCCCCTCCCCTTTGTAAGGGGAGGGCCAGGGTGGGGTAGATCTTAAGTGAACGAGCGTTCACATGTCAAGCACTCGACGGAATATGATGGTTTTCGGCATTTATAAGCCAAAATTCGCCGGCTTTCGGGAAAGGGGTGTGAGGGGAACGACGGCAGGGACAGTTTCAGCGCTTGACGACGTCCGCTTTGATAGGATAATTGGGCTTCAGAAAGAGGCCCCATGTCAGAGGTCGATCCGAACATCCAGCCGCAGTTCCCCAGGCGCCTGCCCGAGGCGATAGCCAACGACCGCGTAAACGATTTTTTTCGCGAGGCGATACGGGAAGCGATCGAAGAGGAGCGAGGTAACGAATTCGCCAGCGAAGAGGAGTACGGCGAAGCGGTCGCGGACGAATTCTACGGCATCTTGGGGTCAGGCGCCATCGTCACGGCGATACAGGAACGAGTGGAAGCCCTTCCCGACCGCTACGTCGCGGACACCAGCGTCTATGACACCGCGCTTCAATACGTGGACCGCGTGGATTATCAAAGTTACGCGCATCCCTCGATATTGAGCCCCATCATCGCGCTGATGGGAGAGGACGGCGGACCATATTATGTGGGGACCGACAAGCTCGCCCACTTCGTCCAGCAAGGATATGACTATCACTTCATTTATGAAACGGTCGAGGAGGCGGCGCCCGGTTTGGGCGAACTCTATGCGTTCGCATGGGGGCTCTGGAGCGAGGGCATAGAGCTGACCGATGAATACGTCGAAAATTATCTTTCGTCACACGACCGTTCGGCCGATACGGAAACGGTCTCAAGGATAAGGGGCGAGATCACCTCCTTCATGGAAAGCTCCGACGCCGTCCTTTATCTCAATCCCTCGCCCGATTTCGTGAAGGGCTGGGTCGTCACCAGATGGCTCGCCGACCTTTTGGGGACGCATCAGTTCGGGGTCCTTGGAGAGGCGCTCACCGGCATCATCTCATATTCCGACCTTGCGGTGAACGAAGCGGGCTTGAGGTTCTATTTCGATCTCATAGCCGATCCGGAGGAGATGGCGCAAAACTTCGACATCGCGGACTACGTCACACCCGAATGGGACGAGGAACTCCTGCCGTCCACCTTCTCGCCCGTCATCGAAGAGCGCATTGAAGAGGCGCACGGCAACGGCATCAAGTGGCCGTTCGTGTACGGGCTGGGCGCCGATCTTTCGGTCCCGCCGTGGATGTTCTCCATCTCCGTTCCGGTCCTCTACCACACATGGAGGGACGCAGAATGGCGGCTGCGGCTGGGCGGCTCGATACCGCTCACCTTGGACGGGTCCGCGTTGGCAGGCGACAGCCGCGGCTTTGTCTCGCTCGATATGGCGATGAGGATATCCGGCCTGCACTTCACGTATCTCACATCCACTTTCGCCCTCACGGAGGCCGTAGCATCGAACGACCCGATGGAAGGTTTTCACCCGATCATCGAAGCGGGATACGAGGTCATGTTCTTCGGCTGGACATCCGTCCGGCTGGGTTTTATGTTTGACATGAACGACTATATAGCTTCTTTTGTCGTCGGCATCCTGCGGATCGCGCGTTGAACTTTGCGCGTGTGGCATCGGGAGTTCAAGGACCCTAAAACATATGATATCAGGCGGCACAAAGATCGACGGGAAGAACTGCTCTCAAGACATCCCATGCTTCACCGGCGAGATCGTCGACGAGAAGATTGATATCCCGGCAATGGATCAAGCTCCGGACGCTTACGTCCCCTCCTCCGGCCTTTTTCAAAAACTGGTCAGCGGATTGTTCGGCTCATCTCATCCCAGCAAGACACACCGGCTTTTGGACAGATTGGGTCTTCTCGATCACGACGGCCGGATGAGAAGCGGCAGGATCGCTCAATATCAGAAATTCTTCGGCATTGCGCGCAGGAAATCGCTGCCTGGCATCAAGGAACCGGCCCTCGCGATCGCAGTCAACCGGGTGGCAACCCCCTTGTCACCTGAAAATGCGGGCCTCGGCTATAATTATCATGAGACCCCGAATACTTTTCTTGCCGCGCGTAAGGCATTGGCCACTGCAAGGAAAGAGGACCTTGAGAACCTGGCCAGATTCTACGTTGCGCACCTGAATCGGGCGCTCTCATATCTTGACTTTGTCACCGAATATATTTTCGATTCGAATCCCTTTTTTGATGACAGACCCGACTGGGTCGCAACGCTTGTGGTCATAATGGAGGCGTTGAAAGATGAAAGCCCGAAACTGATAGGTGAGTTGAAACATCACATAAACCTGCCCCTCCTCTTTCAGGTAAGAGACGGTCTGCAGCGAAGGATGGGTCCTGACCCCGCTCGATGGGACGAAGCCATCGCCGCTTACAAGGCGCGCAACAGGCCTCCCGAAGATATCTTTGAGGACAGGTCCGTTCTTTGGAGCGACCATCCTTTGCTTAAAAGAACGAATGTACAACCGCCTCAGAGAGTTGGGGGCAGACCGCCGGCGGACTTTACTCAAGTTGATACCCCTGACGGCACCAGACTCTTTTACAATTATCGGCAAAATCCCGAAACAAGCGCGCCGGAGGTCGTCATAACCGGCGATGTCAGGGCGCTTGCCCTCATCACGCAGATGCTCTCGATCGCCAACGGCGGCGACCGTACCGAAGGCGACCGCATTCTCATCTTCCCGTTGAATAAGGCCGAGGAACAGATCAGACACATGGCACAATACATATTCACTAATATATATCATCTCTCCAACGGTACGACATTCGCCTTCGGTTTTAATGAAGAAACGATGTTGCACGAGATGATCTACACGAGACCGAAGGAACAACACATCCCGGGACTCCATCAACCCGAACTTCCTCTCTTGGATCCGGCAGAGATAATCCCGTTATGGGAACGCGTGCTCAATATGTATGCGATGGGTCTGGACTATGAGCCGGAGATGCTGATCGCCGTCAAAGATACGGCTTCCATCTTGTACGCGGTGAGGGATGCCGCCAGACATGCGGACCCGGACTTCGCGGAAAGAATAGAAGGGATGCTCAAGAAGGAAAAAAATTTAGTAAAACTGAACGAAAACCTGCCCCACGGCGTCTGGCACGGGGAGGCCGGTTTGCGCCTCAACAGACAAGGAGAAGCGATATCCGTCATCATCAAGTTCTTCGATCGAGATCCCGTGGGCATGTGGGGAATAGTGGAAGACCTTAAGGCATATGCCTCCGCGGTCGTTGTGGAAGGAAGGCCGGACGGCAACGGGAACATAACGTGGTCCCAGATGAGGCATAGATCGACGAGGGCCAATTCGACACTTCTTCACGAGATATTGGGAACCATGTTCACGGGAAGAAAAGAGGCGCGTGTTGTGGAAGGCATCGGAGATATGAAGCATTCGCCCGATCACCTGACCCAGCTTCAAGGAGCGATGCTTGAACGGTTCGGGGAACTGCCACAGCCGGCTGAATTACCGGAAGGCAATGATGACGACGACGATAAAGGCGGGAACGGTCCGGCGGGAGGAAGCGCTCCCCCGTCAACGCCGTCCGGCTCCGGAAGCGTGCCGCCGGTGAGCGTGAGCGGGATATCGTCAAGCGGCGAGGCGTTCATCACGCCCGCTGCGGCGGCGTGGTTCGGCGCCGGCAACGTATTTCGTCCCTCTCCCGTGCGTCTTCCGTTCATCCCCGTACGCCCCTTGGCCTTGACCTCAACCTCGGCCTTAATGTATTGACCCCCTATGCAACTTGAAGACCTGATGCATATCGGCGAGGGATACAAGCAGGCGCGCATCCTTCAGACGGCGGTCATGCTCAAGATATTCGACCGGCTCGCCTCCGAGGCGAGGTCCGCGAAGGGCGTTGCGGAATCTTTGGGCCTCGACTGCCGCGCGACCGGGATCATCCTCGATGCGCTGGCCGCGATGAATGTCATCGAAAAGAAGAACGACCGCTACATCAATACCGAATCGGCGCAGCGCTATCTCGTCTCCTCATCGCCCACCTTTTACGGCGCCCTTCTCCTCCACACCGCCGACGGCTGGGACAGCTGGGGAAAGCTCGACCGTGGGATAAAGAACGGAAAACCGGTCCCGCATCACCGCGCGCATCAGGACGACCCGGCCGACACGGAGCGTTTCATCATGGCGATGCACGGGCTCTCCACCGCTGGGAACTTTCCCGCCATGGTCGCGGACGCGCTGGACATCAAAGATATCGGAACGATGCTCGACGTGGGCGGCGGACCGGGAAGCTTCACATACGAGTTCCTGAAGCGCATACCCCGCCTTCAGGCGGCGATACTCGACCTTCCCGGCACGCTCGAGGTGACCAAAAAAGTGCTCAAGGGCCATCCCGAATACAAGGACCGCGTGAAGCTCATCGCGGCGGATTTCAACGAGGACAAGATAACCGGAACGTACGATCTGGTCTTCGTCTCCAACATCATTCACAGCGAGTCGTTCGAGGAGAACGCAGCACTCATGAAAAAGCTCTTCGCCGCGACGAACAAGGGCGGCCTGGTCGTCGTCAAGGACCACATCATGAGCGAGGACGGGCTTGAACCCGCATACGGCGCTATTTTCTCGGTGCACATGCTCGTGCACACGAAGGGCCGCGACTACAAGTTGAGCGAAGTGAAGGGTTGGCTCGAGGAGGCGGGTTACGGATCGATAAAGAAGGTCCCGCTCCCGGAGATAACCTCCGCGTCAATGGTCGTAGGCAAAAAATAGCTGCGACCGGATTTTTCGCTTTCCGAACCGGTCCCAAACAATTAGAATGCGCCCAAAAAGGAGGCATCATGAAGATCAGACATCTGTTGCCGATGTTCGCAGTGTTGGCCGCGCTGGCGTTCCACGGCTGCGGTTCGGGTACGTCGTCGTCTTCCGACGACTCCATCTACTATAACGCCGTTCAGGAGGTGGCGCCGTCGTTCGCGCCCGCGGCCGGCGCCGCGTCGGTAGCGGGAAAGACGTCGAAGGCGTACACCGCCTCATGGGAGACGGGTAATCCTCTCTACGAGCTCTTCTACATCTTCAGGCAGTTCGACCCGGCGACTGACAGCGGCGTGATAGACACGTCCAACATTTTCAAGACGACTTGGGAGGGAAGGAACTTCTTCTCGAACACGGAGAGCAATTGCATAGCGATAACGGAGCAGACCATCGCGCCGCCGTTCGACTTCGGCAACGCCGCGACCGCCTACGACTGCGCCTTCAATGAGGAGCCGGCGGACGGCTACGATTTCGGAGGAGCGGTCAGAAAGTCGGACACCGCGGTCAAATACGGGCTCTTCGGTTTTCTGTGGCCCAACGCCGATCACAACGAGTACGGCGTAATGCAGGCGGTGATGAACACGACCACGAGCGACCTTGATCTCGACATCGCCGTGTGGGTCAACTACGAAGGGGAAGGCGACTACTGCTATCGCAACGACATCACCGGCAACACCGAGACGCACGCGTTCGCGTTGCGCTCCATGAAGGGTAACAAGGTGGCGGGCTCGTCGTTCCTGTCGGTCGTCGCGGGCGGTTTCTCCGAAGGCACGGGCAAATATTTCCTCGCGAAGATCACGACGAACGACCTCAACGGTAAATACTACTGCATCGCCGCCGGCGACGGAGAGGCGGAGCTTAGGGCCATGGACGCTGCCGGATCCGATACGGTCGATCTGAACTGCGCCGAATATCAGGCGGCGGTGGACGCGTTGACGCCGCTCACGACGGCGGACCTCGCATGCGCGTCTTCGGACTTCAACCCGGGAGGAACCGGCACCGCGGCAGAGGGAACGATATTCCTGAACTACCAGTAGGAACGCCGATATTATTTCTATGCGGCTTGGTGACATTGGGGGTTTTCTTGAGCGAACAGGGAACTAACTGGCTGTTGGTCCATACCGCAAGCGGCCCTTCGGAGGCGATCGTCGTCAGGTCGGTTCTGGAAACCAACGGCATAGAGGTGAAAGAGGTTCAGGAGACCGCGGGGAAACTTTTTGCCATCTCCATGGACGGATTGGGAAAAGTGGAGATCTACGTTCCGGAAGAGAGATTCGAAGAGGCCAAAGAGCTGCTGGAAAACGGCGATAAATAAAATGCGTTGCCTGATCCGGCCCCGTCACTTTTGCGGTGTCGCCTGGACATTCTGCGCGCCCTTGTAGCACCAGCCCATTGCGTCGTCGAACGTGGCAAAACCGTTCTTGTTCTTCGAGCGGTCCACGGCGACCGACTTATTATCGGCTGCCGTCATGATGAGGCAGCCCGTATCCGACATGTAATAGAACCTGTTCTTGTTGTCGGGGCTGAACTCGATGTGGGCGAGTTCGTATCCCGTCCCGCCGAAGATGCCGTTCACGCCGGGGAACTGGCCGTCGCAATCCACAAGCGTCCCGTTCTTGACCGGCGTCGAAGTGCAGTTGAACCCGTTCGCCGAGAAGACGTTCGCGGCTTCTGCCGTCGACGATAAGAACAGAATGGACAACATAAGAAAAAATACGTTCACGCCTCTTTTCATTTTGACCTCCTTGCCGGATCGGCGGGACCTACCCTATAAAATCGGCGAATAATGGGCAAGGATAGAAAATCCAGATCAGCGGGATCTTGGAATAATAAGCGAGCAGCCGCCGGTCGCGGGCTCCGAACCCGGGGGTGTGTAGCCGATGAGGCCGGCGTAATCGACGGTCGAGTCTGTGCATGCGGTGGTCTCGGGAAGCGGGAAGTTGGCGAGGAGGACGTCGAGCGGGATATATTTAACGCGGTCCTCCGTCACCTCGCTGCGGTTGAGAATTATATCCACGTTCTCCCTCGTCTCCCCCGCCGCAAGATGGATGACCGTGTATGCGTACGGGTCCTCGCTTGCAGCGTCCCCTTCGTTCCAGAATTCGGCGTCGCCGTAGAGATAGGCATCGTAAACATCGACTTGCTCCTGCTTGAACGCATCCATCTCCTCGACATCCACAGTGTAGTCACCCGGTGGAAGACCTTCTATCGAGAAGGATCCGTCCGCTTCGGGACAAAGCCAGCTGTTCGTCAATATATGCGAACATAACCTGCTCGTTATAAAAGAGTATGCCTTGCAGAATGGATCATTCACTTCCCTCACGGTGACATTTACCTTTGGCACCTCCGTCATGTCCGACTTGAAGACCGTCCCTTTTATCTTTGCGGTGTCCTGCTCGAAGGTATCTGAAGGATATAGAAATGATATGCCCGCCATGTCGTCAGGATTCAAAGTAGCGCCCGGAGTGCTCTGCGAGGCATCACCCCCGGACATTGTAGGGAAAAAATAATAACACATATCGGAGAATTCACCTTCACAACCAACTTCTTGGTTGAGCACCGAATGCGTAAGACCCAAAAGATGTCCCAATTCATGTATGAAAAGTCCAACCATCTCACTTGGCTGGAATCTTGGTCCACCGAATACGGCCCTGCCCTGGATTATGAATCCGCTTTCACCTAAGATTGAACCTTCAAACGTCATTGAACCAGCACGCGCAATGCATCCATTAATGGGGCACATTTCATGACTTAATATCCATCCGTCGTCGTCGAAGATTATGACCGTATCCCAGTTCAAATGTGGATCAGGATTTTCACAGAGGTCCATGTTCTCCATCCAGCACGCTTCCAGATCCACATACTTATTATAATTATCCCTGTTCACATCCTCCGGAAGATATCCGGCAAATTCAAATTTTGGGACGTTCGCATTGGGGACGTTCTCCCATATGCGCATCGCCTCTTTGATGAGCGTGTGTGCCTGCTCGTTGGAGAGATAACCCAACGGACCCGGGTCCAGCCAATATCGAAGCGGTTTCGTATTATCCCAGATGCGGGACTTGCCTGTCTCGTCCGTCTCCAGAATATTGTAGGCAAGGGACGATAGCGAGAAGAGAGAAAAAATAATTATGAGTGTAATTATCCTCTTAAACATATTTTAATCGAAATGTGCCGCGACTATAAAATCAAACGAGTCCGATACTGCCGCCCTCAACACCTTGACCGTAAAACCCGCTTCGGTCTTATTCGACACTTGGGTATATGCGGCGCCGCCGTCTATGCCCAACCCATTGTGGAGCGTAACAGTAACCGCATAATTTGGATTCGCAGGTTGTGTCCCAAATGAAACTCTGTAAGTACCGATCGCCCCTTCCAATGCGACTGACGAATTGAAACCCGAAAGTGTCGGCGCCGCACCGCCCGTCACAGTTCCCCATGCGGCTACAAATCTTTCACCTGCACCTTCAAGATCCTGCAACCGTCTTTCATGGTCACGATCGACGCCATCCCTCGCTCCCGCCTCCGCCGCATCGGCCGCGGCCCTCGCCGCCGCTTCGCCGTTGATATTGCCCTGCAGCGTCGTATCGGCCGCGGTCCTTGCCGCCACCTCATTCGTGACACTCGACTGGACGACCTCCACTCCCGCCTGCCTGTGCTGGATGGCGCGGTCCAGATCGCGCAGCACGTCCTGCAGGTTGTTGCCGCCCGAATATACGAACCCGCTCGTCACGCCTATACCCGAGGCCCCGCCCGTTCCGCGATAGGTCGTCTGCAGATTCGTAAGATCGGTCCTCGTGGCCACCGCGCCGGCGGCGGACATCTGCGTTGCCAGATCGCCCGCAAAGCTGTCGGAAAGATGTTCCACCGTAATGGCCCCTTTCGCGATCGCCGCAGAACCTATCGCCTCGTCGGCGGCGCCCAGCGCCTTCTCCGCATAGACCGCGTACGGAACGGAGACGATCTCCATGAGCACTTCAGGAGGATAACCGTCGACCGCCACCTCGAGATACTTGGAGCCCTCCGGCTCCAACACCTGAAGCGGAACGCCGCCGGACGGCGCGTTGTTGGCATCGAGACCGTTGCCGACGAGAACCGAAACGGCTCCGTTCACGACCTCAACCGTCTGCCTCTCTTCAAAGAGCACGCCGCCGTTCGCGTCCTTCACCCTGAAAACGGCGCCCGCCTGACCGTCCGCCAGAAGATTCCCGCCGTCGTCGTACAGAAGCGACTGGTAGTTAAGAAAGTGCGGGACAGTTACGGTCCAGGCGCCAACAGCCGCCGGAAAGAGCCATACCACGCACACCAGCCATGTTCCAACAAAAAATTTCTTCATGGTCTACCTCCCCTGACCCCTCCTTACAAAGGAGGGGAATGGATCACCTTACGATAAATTCCACTCTCCGGTTCATATCCCACGCTTTGGGCGTATGGCGCGCATCTATCGGCATGCGCTCCCCGTAGGAGACCACCATGATGAGGCGGTCCGCTTCGATGCCCTTCTTGATGAGACCCGTCTTCACGGCGCGCGCGCGCCTGTCGCCGAGTTCCATGTTGTACGTATCCCCGCCGCGCTCGTCGCAGTGGCCCTCGAGCACAATGACCGCGCGGGAATTTTTGTTCAGCCACTCGATATTGTCAGTCATGGCCCCGTCGCTTCCGTACAAGACGTCGCTTCCCGTCCCGAAATGAACGGGCGAAAGGCGCGCTATCGCCGCGTCCTCTTTGGGATGCGAAGCGATCTCTGAAACGAGCTTGGCGTTCGCCTTCCGTTTCGCTACCTGCGGCGTATCCTTCGGCTGGCAGGCGGCGACCGCGAAAATTGCGGACAATATCGCGGCGGCGACCGTCGTCGTTTTAATTCTGTTTCGCATCTTCGTCTCCCGTTGCGGCCGCGAGTTTCGCCGCGAAACCCTCGTAGAGTTCGATCAGGTCCCTGCAAAGATAGCTGCTGATCCGGTCCGCATGAAGGTCGCGGCAATATGAGAGCCCGACGATCGCCTCGTTGCATTGCGCAACCGCTTCTTTAATATCGCAGGCGCTGCCGGAAGCGATCAGGCGCGGAACCGTGGTCGCCGCCTTAAGAAGCGGCCTCTCAATGGCTTCCTCTTCGCTGCCGGGAAGCCGGTGCGCGACCTCGCGCAGTATCGCAAGCGACGCTTCATATGATCTTTTATACAGGTCCATCTTTCACCTCCCTTACAGGTGTTCCACCGCGCCGATGTCGTATGCGGCCCCTTGCGGCCTCGATCTTCCGTTGTGATCAAGCACGACGCCGCCGAGCGATTCGGCGCTTGCATCCATGCCGTCGTTGACCCCGTCGTTCGCGCCGCCTCCTGCAAGACCGTAATTGAGGTCAACAAGATTCGCCGGATCGCTGGATGCGGTGTATGCGATGTTGGCAAGCACGGCCCCCCCTCCCATCGTGAAGCTCGCGGTCAGATAAGATATTCCGTCGCAATCGCGCGCGACCACGTTGCCCGCGCCCTGCGGGAAGAGCGCGAAGAGGTTGTTCTTGAACTGCGCCGAAGCGGAAGGTGACGTGCCTTCGCATACGAGAAGATACTGGTCCGGCGCGTTGCCCGCGAATATGAGATTGTTCACGACGACGGGCGACGACGAACCGAAAACCATTCCCTCCGCTGTGCCCAGAACTGAACTTCCGGAGCGGGCGTCGATAGTATTGTTCACAAATACCGGCGAAGAGTTCGTCATCTGAACGCCGGTGGCGAACCTGCCGCCGCCCGCTCTGATGATGTTGTTCGTGACGGTGGCCGACGCGCCGTCAAGAAGGAGGGCGATGCTAACGCTGCCGATGGCGTTCATTCCGCCGCCGTCAATTTTATTGCGCGTAAGCGTCAAGTTGGCGCCGGAAGAGGCCGCGACCGCAACGCTCCTGACAAAGGAAGCGTTGCCGGACACGGTGTTCCTGTCGAGTGTGACGCTTCCGCCGGAAACCGAAATCGTCTTTCCGCCTTCGACGGGGTCTTCGGTCATGTGCGTGTTGGAGATGAAAAATCCGCCGATGACGAGATCGGTTGCGCCGGAAGCGGAGATTGTCGTTGCCGCCCCCGTCCTGTAGAGGAGCGTCTTGTGCGCGGAGCTCTCATCCCTCACGTCGCGCGAGGCGAATCTGAAGCGGTAGTCGTCGTTGTTCTCGAACCCGCCGAAGAGGGCGATGCCGTTCTGCCACGCGACGTTCGCAACATTATATTCACCCGCCGCGGCATATATCTTTTTGCCCCCCGCCTTGGCCTTCACGACAGCCGCGGAGATGGAAGCCAGCGGCGCCTCACGGGTCCCCGAATTACTGTCCAGTCCGTGCGCAACGTCCACGAAGACGCCGGACTCTTCCGCCCCGACGCGGTGATCCGTGTCGTCTAGATCGCAATCGACGGAGACGGAATCCGAATCCGCGTCGGTCACCGACTGCGCCGGATTGTCAACGTACGGACAGTTATCCGTTTCGTTGGGAACAAGATCCCCGTCTATGTCCATATCGCAGGCGTCGCCCAGATCGTCCAGATCGGCGTCGCTCTGTTCGGCGTTCCCTGTAAGCGCGCAATTATCTGTCGCGTTCGGGATCCCGTCGTTGTCCCTGTCCGTATCGCATACGTCGCCTGTCCTGTCGGAGTCGGTATCCAGCTGATCGGCATTCGCGCCGGTGGGACAGTTGTCGGAACCGTCGGCTCTCGAATCTCCGTCGGTGTCGGTAGAGAGCGGATCGCTTCCGATATTTATCTCCGTCCTGTCCCCCAGCCCGTCGCCGTCGGTGTCTGCAAAAAGACGGTTCGTCCCGTAGAACGCCTCGTCCGCGTCCGATAGCCCGTCCCCGTCGGAATCGTCTTCGCACCCGTCGCCCCTTCCGTCGCCGTCCGTGTCCCTCTGATCCGCGTTCGAAACTACGCGGCAATTGTCGGCGCCGTCCTGGAAGGCGTCCCCGTCCGTGTCGGCGATGAGCGGGTTCGTGCCGTATATGGATTCATCGCCGTTCGTAAGACCGTCGCCGTCAATATCTCCGTCGGAATTGTCGCCGATACCGTCGCCGTCGGTGTCTTTCCATTCGGCAGAGACCGACGGAAAGGCGTCAACGCCGTCCGAAACGCCGTCACCGTCGCTGTCCGTGTTGTTAGGATCGGTGCCCAGCATGATCTCAATAAGGTTCACCAGCCCGTCCGAATCGTCGTCGGGCGATGTGTCGAAATCGGCGGCCTCCGCACTGACGGAGCCGCCCGCGAACTGCCGCGCGAGAAACGCCACGAGAACGCTTCTTTCCCCGCCCGCCTCGGCGGCCGTTTGCGCGGCGGCCGATCCGATCCTGTAATAGAAGTTCACGTGAAATACGCCGCCGTCCTCCGGGATCTCGGCAACCTTGCTTAAATTGAAGATGTAATTCCCCTGCCCGTCCGCTTCGCCTGTCGCCGGTCCGGCGATGACGTCCGAATCGGGGTCAGCTCCGGCGCGAACGGTGCCCACTACCTCGACGTTCGCCTTGATAGCGGAAAGTCCGTCTGGGAAAGCGGGTGAAAGCGTGACGTCAAGGAGCCCGCCGGAACCGCCGCCCCCGCCGCAGGAATTGAGAAGAATTCCGGCTGCGACAAAGAACAATGTCAATGTGTTCCGCATGAGACCCTCCTTCTTGCGTCGGGCGATGAATTGTCGCCGCCCGCGAGGAACGGCGCGCCGCGGCGTTTGCTTCCGTCAGTAAGATTGACCGTCACGATCGAGCGCCGTCCTGTCGCTGTGTTCCTGACCTGATATGTTTTGACGCCTACCGACTGCATCGCGGGAGCAAATCTCCCCAGCCCGGTTGCGACGTCCAGCGCCACTTCGTTTTCATTTGTAGCTGCATCGGCAAGAATTGAAGCCGCGGCGTTCGTCGTCTCCTCGATCACGACCTGCCCCGAGGGCTCCGCGAAGATACCGAAGATAAGGCGCGTGTTCTCAACGTTGTTGCCGTCAGCGATGTTCGTGAAGATCGGCACGGATTCGAGTGAGACCTCCACGTCGGCTGTCCTGCCGCCCTCCACCTGAACGTTTGCCGCCTCGCCCTCCCTTATGGACGCGCCGTTCGGATTCACCGCCTCGACCGCGATCCTCCTTCCGCTTCCCGCCGGCACGCCGTCGATCGTGCCTTCCGTCGCCTGGCCGTCAAACTCCGCAACGACGGGCTCGTCCATCCCGTCGCCCGTTATTGTCACGCGATAGGCGACTATCCTTCCGTGCTCCACGTTCGGGTTGAAGCTCTTAGAGCCCTTCACTGAAAGCTGCATGGCCCCGCACGAACCGTCGCATCGGGACCGCACCGGCGAGCTCCCGCCGCAGGAACAAAGAAAAGCAAAGATCAAGGCCAAGGTTAAGTATCTCATTTCTCCCCTCACTTGAACTGCACGGCAACGCTCCCCGTGCGGTCGTTCGAGCCGCCCGAAGACGATGCCGCAAGTATGCCGCCGATTATCGCCCCCACGGCCGCGGCGCCTATCGCCCCCCAGACCACCGGCTTTTTATAGAACTCGCGTTTGCGTCCCGTGAGCAGGACCGGATCGCCGATCCCGTCGGGGTCGAGATATTTCATGGGGTTGTTCAGAAGATTTATGCGCGCAAGGTCCGCAAGCGTTTGCGTGACATCCGCGATCGCCTGAACCCTTCCCTCCGCGGAATAAGCAGCGACGATCTCCTTGTGGGACGCGCGATATTTCCTGTCCACCATCCGCGCACTGATGAGCTCGCCGTCGCAATCTATTATAACCGCCTTGTCCGCCTTGAGAAGATCGGCGATCCTTAAGCCCTCCACGATCTTCCCCTTCGCGTCCTGCCCGTCCTTTCTCTTTGCGGATGCGCCGTCGTTCATCCACTTGAGCTTTTCGCTGACCGACGCCTTTCCGCCCGCCGCGACGGCGACGCTTCTCTCGATCGGCGCGTATTTGTTCGTCCTGATCATCACGGAGTAAGTGCCCTCGGGAACTTCGCCGAGCGTGAGCGGCGTCACTCCCTGAAGGATGCCGTTGATGAAGACCTCCGCGGAATGCGGATCGCTGCCGACGCGGAGCTCCCCCTTGCCGTTCGCGAACACGCTCTTTTTCGATCGTTCGAAGAGCTCGATGATGCTCGGCGGGAACGCCCTGTAATCAATATTGTAGAATGGATTCAGGCGCGCGGCCCTGTCGAAGGCGTTTTCTGCAAGTTCCGTTTGCCCCGCCGCCTTCGAAATGACCCCCTGCGTGATGAGCGCGTCCTGAAGAAGAGTTCCATTCGCAGAGACATCGCCGGCGGAAAGTGAAGCAACGGCGGACGATATCTCCGCCATGGCGTCCTCGTAGTGAAACTGGAAGTAATGCTCCTTTGCGCGCGAGATATTCTCCTCCGCGCTTGCACGGCCTCCGGAAGCGGGAAGAACCTCCTTCTGATAATATGAGAGGACCTTTTCGACTATCTCCTCCGAAACGACATGTGCGTTCAAGAGATGGGGAAGCGCATGCCTTATCGCCTCCGCCGCGTCGGATGATTCGGTGTCGCTGATACCGTCGCTTTGGGCCCACACGACAACTGCGAGCGCGTTGGGGTTGTCTTGCGGCAAGGGAGCGGCTGCAGAGGGAACTGCTTGCATCGCCGTGAAGAGAACGGCGAGAAGAATTGAAATAAATTTATGGGAGCGGACATGGATCATGCCGGAAAGTGTAAGCACTTTCCGTGCCAAGGGAATAAGTTACGGAATTTCAAGGCGTGCGAAAAAAAAACTGCAGCAAAACCGTGCACTCTGCCCGTTTTTGCTGCAGCGTTCGAACGTCAGCGATCACTTCCTAAAATATCGATGCCATTCGGCGGGCCGAAAAAGCATCCGGAAACCCGGACTATTTCCCCTCTTCGGCCGGCGGAACGCCCGTGCCCTGTTCCATCATCATGCGCGGGCCCATCCTCATCCCGGGCCCCATCGGCATGTCGCCCTTTTCCATCATCCTCTGCATCATGCCGCCTCTCATGCAGGGCCAGCCGCCGCCCTTGCAATGACCGATGCACATAATGACGGAGCTGATGACCAGAAGGGCCGAGAGCACGACCGCTATCCACGCGATGACCTTCGCGAACTTCTGGCACGCAACCCCCTCCTTGCCGCCCAGCCAGACAAGGAACGCCGTCGAGATGACAAGGGCGATGATCGTCCCCACCGCACATCCGTGACCGCACATCATTGCTAACATATCCCCCTCCTTTGTTTTGCCGCATTATAGACGATAAAATAAGCGATGCAATCCTTAAGGTATATCCATGCCCTCGCCCGGCTTCAGGATGCGGAAATTCCTGATCTCCCTTTCGATCAGCGCGTTTGAAAGCCGCTCCACCGCCTCATACTGACCATCGTCTCCCAAGCGGAACGTGCCGAAGTGTACGGGGATACTCATACCGGCGCCGAGCATTTTGTGTACGTCCACAGCATCTTCCGGCGAGAGGTGAACCCTGCCCATGAACCAGCGCGGCAGAAATGCGGCGATCGGAAGGAAGGCCAGCCGCGGGGCGCCGAATCTCTCCTTTATCATGTCGAAATGCGGTCCCATGCCGGTGTCGCTCGCGAAATAGATCGGCCCGTCCTCCGAGCCGACCACGAACCCGCCCCAGAGCGTGCGGTCGCGGTCGCAGTAGCTGCGCGATGAGAAGTGCTGCGACGGAACGAACGTCACCGACACGCCGCCTCCCATCTTTGAAGAATCCCACCAGTCCATCTCGTGCACGCGGCTAAGACCGGCGTCCTTCAGCATCTTCCTGTTGCCCAGCCCCGTGAAGAAGGCGGGATGGAACCTCTCTTCAAGCTCTTTCAGCGTAGGGAGGTCCATGTGGTCGTAATGGTCGTGGCTGATAAGGACGACGTCTATCGGCGGCAGATCCTCAAATTTGACGCCCGGCGTGACGTGGCGCTTGGGACCCGCCCACGAAACGGGGCCGATGCGCTCCGACCAGACCGGATCGGTTAAGATGTTTAGGCCCCCCGTCTGTATGAGGACCGTCGAGTGGCCCACGAACGTGACGCGAAGCACTGCCCCTTCGACCCTCTCGGGCGGCGGCGGCGCTCCGGAGGGCGCCTCGCGAAGCGGAAGCCATAGGCCCGGCTCCCTCGTCCATATCCATTTGAGAAAGCCAAAGAAGCGGCCGTGCTCTGTCGCCACGAGATTATGGAACTGCTTTCCGTCGAAATGGCCCGACGCGGGGCCGTGATACGGCGGGGCGGAGAACCAGAAGCAGCCGAGGGCCATGACGCCCAAAAGGAGCGTAAATATGCCCGCCAATATCCAAGTGAGTGGGCGAAACCTGAAGGAACCCCTTCCGAACATGTGACGAGATTACAGCCCATCCCCAAGGCCGGTCAAGACAAAGAGTTTTGCGTTGGCACGGCGCGCGAAACGTTGTAATTAAGTGTCCGACACTTATCGGGGGGACCCCGCGATGACAAAAGAAGTTCAGATTCTCGACGTGACCATCCGCGACGGCAGCTACGCCATAGACTACAAGTACAAACCCGCGCAGGTGGCGGAGATATCCGCCGCGCTGGATAAAGCAGGCATCCAGATGATAGAGGTGAGCCACGGCTGCGGTCTGGGCGCGCGCGAGAATCTCGGCATCGCCGCCGCCGCGTCCGACCGCGAATACGTCGAGGCGGCGAAGCAGGCGGTGAAGCAAGCGAAGGTGGGCGTCATAGCGGGCCCCGACGTCGTGACAAAAAAACGCGACATAGATTCGGTGGCGAAGCATGTGGACTTCATCCGCTTCGCCGCCAATTGTGACAACGTGCGCGCGGTCGAACCAAACCTCGCCTACGCCAAGAAGCTGAACATAGATTGTTTCTTCCAGATGATGCGCGCGTCGCGCCTCGATCCGAAAAAATTCCTCGAAGCCGCCGCGACTGTGGAGAAAATGGGCGCGTCCACCGTCTATGTGGTGGACACGGCGGGCCACTTCATGCCGAACGAAGTGAAAAAGCTGATATCGCAGATGAAAGAGCGCCTCTCCGTCAAGGTGGGTTTCCACGGCCACAACAATCTTGGGCTGGCCGTGGCCAACACCGTGGCCGCGATCGAGGCAGGCGCCGACGCGGTGGACGCAAGCTTGCGCGGCATGGGACGCGCGTCCGGCAACGCGCAGCTTGAGGCGCTCGTATCCTTGATGAAGCGGATGGGGCTGGCGAAGGGGATAGATCTGGACCTCCTCCTTCAGGCCGCGGAAAAATTCATCGAACCGGTCATGCCCGCGCAAAAAGGAATCTCGCGCATGGACATAACGACGGGCGACGCGAACATAGATCTTTATCCCATGTCGCTCTTCGAGCTCCTCGCGAAGGATTCCGGCGCCGGCTTCACCGATTTCATAAGACGGCTCGCCGCCCACAAGGACATGACGGAGGTGGATTTCAGGCAGGTGGCCGAGACCATCCGCCACTTCGGCGGCGACCCCGAAAGGATATTCAAGAAGTACGGGATAGATAAGGCGATAAAGGCGATGAAAGATGACACCATTTGACGATGCCATAAAGCTCGTTCTTGAAAACGTTCGCGCGCTGGGAAGCGCCGGCGTGAAGCTCCACGACGCGTGGGGCCTCTCCGCCGCATCCGACGTCCGCTCGGAATTTCCAAGTCCCCTCTTCAATAACTCGCAGATGGACGGCTTCGCGGTGATCGCGAAAGATCTCTTGGGCGCCTCCAAGGAGAACCCCATCACGCTCGACGTCGCAGGGGACATCCCCGCCGGAAAAATTTCGACAGCGCCTCTGAAAAGCGGCTCTGCGATGCGCATCATGACCGGCGCGCCTCTGCCCGCGGGGGCGGACGCCGTCATCGCGGTGGAGGACACGGAGTGTTCGGGAGCAAACGTGAAGTTTTTTCACGCGCCGGAAAAGGGAGAGTTCGTGCGCTTCGCCGGCGAAGACATAAGGCAGGGGGAGACGATCATCGCGAAGGGAGAGTTTCTCGGCGCCGCGCATATCATGGCGCTTGCAAGCCAGGGGTTCGAGGAAGTAAGCGCCGTGAAGCGCGCCAAGGTCGCCATAATCGCGACGGGCGACGAGCTGGCGCCGCCGGGCACGATCCTCTCCGCGGGCCGGATATACAACTCAAGCTCCCCGATGCTTGCGGCGTCGGTCAAGGGCGCCGGAGCGGTCCCCTTCGATCTTGGGGCCGTGAGGGACGACGCGAAGGCCATCGCGGAAAAACTTTGCGAGGCGATCGGTTTCGACATGATACTCATGACGGGCGGCGTTTCAGCGGGCGATTACGACTTGAACCGCGGCGTGCTTTCGAACATGGGCTGGAAGGAGATATTCTGGAAGGTCGCCATCAAACCCGGAAAGCCGCTCGCGTTCGGCACGCTCGAGGGAAAGCCGGTCTTCGGCCTTCCGGGAAATCCCATATCCACGATGAACGCGTTCGAGCTCTTCGTCCGTCCCGCGATAAGAAAGATGATGGGGGTTTCAGGCGCGGACGAAAGGCGCATCAGCGCGAAGCTTGCGAACGACGTCCGGCGCGACCGCGAGCGCGAGCAGTTCCTCTTGGCGCGGCTCTCCTTCGAAAACGGGACAGCCCTCGTCGCCGCGTCGTCGCCGCAGAGTTCCGCTCATTTCAAGCCGGCTCTCGCCGCGAACTGCATCGCCCGCATCCCCGCCGGCGAAGGCGCCGAACCCTCCGGCAACACCGTGGAGGTGTGGCATTTGTTCAGAGGGCCGTTGCGAAGCGCATGAGAGGCATGGCGTGCATGGGGAGCGCGCGCGCGGAGGTCATGAATGTGCGGGCGCTAAGCAGTTGAGTGTT
Organism: Bdellovibrio sp.; assembly: GCA_020723205.1. Lineage (GTDB taxonomy): Bacteria > UBA10199 > UBA10199 > 2-02-FULL-44-16 > DYJF01 > DYJF01. The sequence goes on along the minus strand of DYJF01000014.1, from coordinate 6,302 downwards.
GATACCGTGTCTGACACCACCGGCATAGGTCCGTGCGGCAGCGGTTTGAACATCAAAATGGACCGGCTCTTCGCCGGTCTCCATTAAAGAACCGATCTCTACCGGCAATGCCTCCGATGTTTCATCCAAACCGCTTACAGTAACCCCTGCGGCGGAGCTATCTGACGGCGTGGGCGGCGTTTCAGGCGCCGGAGGGGGCGTGGATTGCGGCGGTGGCGGAATGGAGGAACCCCCGTTGCCGTTATCGCTGCCGTTGCCGTTATTCTCACCACCCTGATTCTCCTCGACAAGATCTTCCAAAGTCAGATCTTCAGTGGTATCATCAGAATCACTCCATCCAAGAGCGCCTGTGATCGAATGCTCGATGCTTCTCTCAAATTCTCTGTGGCTCGGGACTCCGTTCATCACAACTTCAAATTCCATTCTTCTTCTTGATAAAATGCGGTACTCGATCTCTGCAACTGTCCCCACATCAAGAAATTTTCTCTCCTTTTCACTCAACTGGTCCAAAAAAGCTTGTGGGTATTGGCCGACCATGTCTATGAGCCGCACCTCTGCCTTCACATAGTTCGGATCAGCACGATTGGCGCGGTGTTCGGATTGGTAGCGCCACACATAAGTTTGGGGCTGTCCTATATATATGATGGCGTCAGCAGCCGGAAGGTTGATCCCCACTCCGCCGCTCCTGGGATTTGCAACCATCAACCTGTATAGACCATCGACGTTGAATTTGCGGCGCGACTCCTCCTGCTCCTGACTTGTCACAGTTCCGTCCATCCTTACCGCGCCGTATCTATGAAAATATCTTTTCCAAAGCGAATCAATGACCCTCGTGTAATTTGCAAAGAGTATGACTTTTTTCCCTTGCGCTACATATTTCCCGATCAATTCATCAAGTTTTTCATGGAAGGTCTCGTTTGCGCCCAAGCCGAAATACTCGGGATCGGCCATCGCCTCCTTGAGCCACACTAATTTGCTCAAGGGGTTGAGATTTTCCAGATCCACTTCGGTTCGCTCTTCCTTTGGGTCGCCTCCGGATTTCCTTAGGGCTTTGTTGTACTTGCGTGCCCATGCGTTGTAGCGCTCAGCCCAGCCCTTGAAGTTATTTATCATCTCGGCCATCAGTCGGGCGTGATCTTCGGTCAGTTGGTAGGCACCTTCATCCCTATACGGGACATAGACCATTTCTGGAAGACGGCCCCGTTGTGTCTCAAGCGGCTGTGCCCGATCGGCTGTACCCAGCGCCTGACTTTTAATGCGGCGGATCATGTACTGGTTGAGCAGAGCATTCAAAGTCCGAAGCGAATCTTCGTCTCTTGCTTTGACTAGTTTGCGGAACGCCTTAAGCGTCACCGGTTTAAATGCCTGTTTGGCAACATTTTCGGGTTTTTCCGGCACTGCGCTTTCTGTTCCATTGTCCTTTTCAGGAATGAAGATATCCGGAGCAATATAGCTAAGGGCCACAAAAAGGTTCTCTATCTTGCTCTGATAGGGGGAGGCAGAAACAATCCAGCGTCTCCGGGCATTCAGCTGTCTGGCCGCCTCCGCCTGCTGGTTTTCCTCATGGGGATTGTCCACGTTCTGAAACTCGTCTACGACGATTGTGTCGATATCTGCCTCGCTCTTAAGATAAGCAAGGAGAGGATTTGTTCCCTCAAAGCCCTTTTTCTCGCGCAGGGCTTCATAATTAACGATTATGTATGTAGCGGAATTCAATCGCTCGAAAAATTTACTGTTTGCCTCGCGATTAGCAAACCTCCTTTTGGCACCAGAACCTAAAACGATATGGCCCGGCACGTCTTCAAAGTGCTTCTCTATTTCCTCATTCCACGTGCTTACAACGCGCGGATGCGTGAGAATCAGCACACGTCGTGCGCGAACACTTTGAGTGGCGGCCAAAATCTCCACGGTCTTACCCATCCCTGGTTCGTCCGCGAGCAAAGCACCGTTGCGCTCCCGTAAGAATTTTATGGCCTCGCGCTGATACGGCCGTAGCGTGGTCTTTATATTCCTGACAGTTATTTTCTGAATTTTTTTAAAATGCGTCATTGCGTAGTTATAAAACATTGCGCGCGTCGGGTTGTCATTCTCGGCAATGAGACGCTCCAGATATGGAATCACGTCGTCGGGTGACCCCGAAAATTCCTGATAGAGGAGATTTATATAGATATCCGCCAGACGTACGATCTGTTCGCCGCTCACACTGACATCAGGACTGAACGCCTCAATAAATATTTGCGGTCCAGGTTCCGGCAGCACGTCCGTCGGTCCGGGCACGGGCAAGTCACTATCTGGCGTGGGTTCTGGCGGCTCAATACCCGCCTCCCCAAGGTTTAATGCACGGTACGCGGCAAAAATATCCTCCGGCGAGGCCCTCTTGCTATCAGGCAGGAGCGTATGAACAAGCATGAGAATATCAGCCGGAGATCTCACGGCTTCTATCCCGGGTAGCTCTCCTATCTTGCTCAAATCCGGAGACGTGAGGCCTAAGTATTTTTCTATGGCCAATTGAAGAAGTATCGACACACTTATTTGCGCTTGCGAAGCATCGGGGTATTCTACTCTTCTGATGGCTGACAGTATCATGTTAAAGGTTAATGGTTTACCGTTTGGCATGGCAAATTCTTTGCCAAGAAATTCGTTCGATTTTGCAAAGGATTGATGGTCATCACCAAGATATTTATGGAAGATATAAGTCAGAACTCTTCGTATCGAATCCTCGTCATCCTGAAGCACAACAAATGCCGCTTCATACATCCGCTGTAACACCTCTTCATCTGTTGCCTCCTCCATCGAAAATGCGTGTCTCCCTGCGTCAATAAATTCTTTACCACTGACCGTTGTGCCATTGGGAAAAGAGAATATGCCAGATTCGAAACTCGGATCGAAGAGCCGTGATGTGTCACCATTGAGATGATTTTCAACAACGTATCTCACAAGACGACTCATGCCCATTGGCGTATCCGACCAAGTGAAAGCGAGCTTTTCTTTCAAAATACGAAGTATCTCACTTTCACCACCCATGGCTTTAACCGCATCTACACTACTCATTCCCGCGTATTTTGATCTCGCATAGGCATTGATTATCATCCTCGCTCTGATTTCTGACCCATCAGGCAAGATAAAGTGGGGTTGACGGAATGATGGAGCATTTCTAATTCTTTCCAGATCATCATTCAGATATTGACGCAGGATATAGTTGAGCACATTTAGTACCGAACGTTCGTTATCTTGCAGCACTACGAATGCTTTGTTGTAAATAGCCTGTAAAATATCGGTATCTGATGCATCAGGTAGCAAAAATGCCTCTCGCCCCACTCCAATGAATTGATCACCTTTAACCGCAATGCCACCGGGAAAAGAAAATACTCGTGATCTGAAATCACTATGAAACACAATCGAGTCATCGCCGTTCAAATAGTGTTCAACAACATATCTCATTGCACGACTCAAACCATTTGGCGTTTCGGACCAAATATTTACAAGTTCCTCTCTCAAAAAGCGGACAATCTCGCCAATACCACCAGCTGCTTTAATCGCATCAGCAGTACGCATGCCGGGATGTCTTGATCTTGCATAGGCACCAATTATTGCCACACCCGATGTCTTAGTGCCATCAGGCAAGATGAAACCGGAGGGGGGACGGAGAAATGACGGCGCATATAGAATTCTATGTAGATCGTCGTTCACATGTGTTCGCAATACATAATTCAGCACGCTACGCACCGAAGCCAAATCGTCTTGGAGCACAACAAATGCCCTATCGTGTAGTGTCTGGAGGACTTTTCTGTCTGTGGCTTCACCCAATAAAAAAACGCGTCTTCCAACATCCACAAACTGTTCACCCCTGACCGTTGTTCCATCGGGAAAAGAGAACACTCTTGATTTGAAATTCGGATTGAACAATTGGGAGACATCACCACTCAAAACATGTTCGACAACATATCTCAACGCGCGGCTAAGGCCGTTTGGTGTCTCAGACCACGTGGATACGAGCTGTTCTCTTAGAATGCGACATACCTCTCTTTGACCGCCCAGCGACTCGATCGCTTTTTCACCGCTCATCCCTGGGAATCTTGATCTGGCATAAGCATATACTATCATCTTACCCGTAATTTTTTTACCGTTTGGCAGGATGAAATTGGCGTCAAAGAATAGCGGAGAATACACAATTCTGGCTGGATCATCTTCCAAGTATTGGCGAAGCGCGTAATTTAGCACTCTGCGCACTGAAGTTACATCATCTTGAAGCGTTATGAACGTCCTATCGTGTAGTGCTTGCATGACCTCTCTGTCAGTGGCATCAGGCAATGACAAAACTCGTTTGCCAGCTTCAACAAAACTTTCACCGTTGATCATTGGCCCATTGGGGAAGGAAAATTCCATTGATCTGAAATTCGAATTAAACATTTGAGTACTGTCACCGGCAAAATCGCGCTCGACAATATATTTTAATGCCCGACTCAAACCGTTCGGCGTTTCCGACCACGCATTCACAAAGTTTTCCCTCAAAATACGACATATCTCGGCAAGACCGCCCGCTGCCTTGACTGCGTCATTGGTGAGCATCGCGGGGAACTTTGATCGTGCGTAAGCGTTTATTATTGCCAGACCTGTCACTTTTGTTCCATTTGGTAAGACAAAGTGAGAGTCCGGCTCAAGAAATTCTGAAACAGTTAAAATCCTAGCAGGGTCGTCATCAAAATATTGGCGTAATACGTAATTAAGAACCCTGCGAATCGATGTCTCATCGTCTTTTAACACGATAAATGTTCTATCGTGAATCCTCTGCAAAACTTCGTCATCGGTCAACTCTTCCAATGAGAAAGATTGTCTTTCCGCTTCAATAAATTGTTCTCCATTAACGTGTGTCCCGTCTGGAAAAGAGAATACACGCGATCTAAACTCACTATCAAATATTAGTGAGCTGTCGCCATTCAAATCCTGCTGAACGATGTATCTCAGTGCTCGACTCAGACCATTGGAACTCGTCGACCACGTAGCAACGAGTTCATCGCGGAGAATGCGACATATCTCACTTGCCCCGCCCAGCGCTCTGATAGCGTCTCGAACATCGAGCTCTGGATGTATTGATTTGGCGTAGGCATTGATTATCAGCTGCCCCGTTATCTTTGAGCCATTGGGTAAAACATAATTAGACCCGGCAAATACCCCTGTAGTAATTCTGTCAGAATCGCCATTCAAATATTTGTGCAATACGTAATTGAAAACCCTTTGTACCGAAGATTTATCGTCTTGGAGCACTATGAATGCCTTGTCGTATAGCCGTCGTAAAACCTCTTCATCAGCAACATCATGCCATCCAAATATCCATTTACCTGCCTCAATGAATCCTTCGCCTTTCACATCACGCTTATGGGGAAATGAGAACGTTCTTGATCCGAAGTCCGGAGAAAATAGCTCAGATGCATCACCATGCATATCTTGCTCAACGATATATCTCATCGCACGACTCAAACCATTTGGCGTCTCGGACCATACGAATACAAACTCTTGTCTTAAAATGCGTAAAATTTCACTTTCCCCACCTAGCGCTTCAACAGCATTTTCGGCAGTCATTCCAGGGTATTTAAATCTGGCATAAGCATTGATTATCGCCTGGCCTGTGGTCACAGTGCCGTTCGGCAGGATGAAGTTGGGTCGGTAGACGAATGAGTTGGAATGTACAATTTTATTTGGATCATCATCGAGATATTTTCGCAAGATGTAGTTTAGCACTCTGCGTATCGATGCCTCGTCGTCACGAAGAACTATGGATTGTTGAACTCCAAGATTAGAGAAAAGCTTTAGCAGAAACCATGACGAGCGACCTTCCGCGGAAACGTGACCTTGTCTGAAAACAAGCGCTTCAGCGTAGCCGAGGACAGCCAGTCGTGGATCGACAGGTTCTTCCCCTGCTGCATCAGGATGGGTTGATGCGGGCAGATCTTCGGGTGGCGCGCCTGCGCCTCCGGTCACACTTCTTATGTCCCTGTCCCCGCCGCTTATCATCGCTACCCCACGAAAAACATCTGTTACAGCACTTTTATCGCGGTCCCGGCGAAAACGTTGCGTACTTATTAAATCGCCCAAAAAACAGATCTTGGGGACGCCTGTGGCCCCTTAAATAACTCGCCCAATCTTAGTTGACTTACTGATATTGTTTAATGATTACGATATGTTATGATAGGTGTGAAAGATGTGCAGACTGAAGGCGGCGTATATAAATGGCTGCCGCCTTTGGTCTGCATACCCATTCTCGTCTGCGGTGATACGGAGACCTACGGTCCGCAGAAGACAGG
>DYJF01000084.1 GCA_020723205.1 Bdellovibrio sp. | reverse complement strand
CATGATAATCGTGTTGAGCGAGAGGCGCACTCCCTTTGCGGCAAGTTGCGGGATCGTCCTCGAGAGGTGTTCGTAGAGCCCCTCGATTTGACGCGCGTCATCGTGCCGGCTGCTCAAATAGTCGAGCGACACGGAGACGTGGTCCACTCCCGCTTTCACCAGTTTTCGCGCGCTCTCCTCGTTCAAAAGCGCGCCGTTTGTGATGAGCGAGATGTAGTGCGTGTACGGCCTCATCTTGGAGATGATCTGCTCAAAATTTTTTCTCGTGAGCGGCTCGCCTCCCGATATGGAGACGACAACCGGCCTGAAGCGTTTGATGAGAGGCGAGTAATCCTCGAGCTCGCCCGGGGACTCCAACTGCCAGTACTGACAGAACGAGCACTTGGCGTTGCAGCGCTTCGTCAGCTCGAGATTTATGAGCGGCGGCACCCTCCTCGCCTTGCAGCGCAGGAAATAATAGAAACCGCGAAGCCAGTGCGGTTTCTTGTGCACGATATTTCCCTCTTCCGGCATGGTCCGGAGGGGCTATCAGAAAACGGCTTCATGGTCAATGAAATGCAGCTTCGCCGGCTGACGTAGGGCAACTCTTCGAACGCTCATGGCTTGGCAAAGTGCTGCACTAGATTAAGAGATTCCAGAAGGACCTCAAGAAGAGTTGGCCGTAAGGAAGCTGGCGAAGCTGCAAGATCGGCGAGCCGCTGTAAGCCGACGAGTCCTCTTTGGAGAACGGCGGGCGGGCCGTTGTTCCTGATTTTCCTTTACAATCGGGCACTTTTCCTGATAGGGAGGGCGCAATTTCATGAGATCGGAAGCCATTTTATACGTCCCTTCGGACACCCCGGAGGCGATGGTCGTTGCCGCCATGAAAGTGGCCGGCGTGCCCCTCATTATCAGGGGCGTGATGACCATGGCGCAGGCACGGGTCGAGTCGGTCACGCTGCTCATGGCGGAGACGCAGCGCGGGAAGATCGAAAGCTTTCTTATGCGCTATAAGAACCGCCGCCTTCCCGAGATCCGCATCGTACCTTACGACGAGCCCTACCGCGTCAGCCCTGCACTCGTCGAAACGCTGGCCGGCGACTCCAGTCACGACGTCCTTCTCATCAACGCCAACCTCCTCTTCGATACCGACATAATCGACACGATAAGATCGTTCTCCGTGCGCGGGCGCGAGCTCCTCGTCTGTAACGAGGGATCGCACGGCGTCCCCGTCATGAAACTCACGCGCACGTCACTTTCGAATCTCACGGCCTTCACGCAGGAAAAGCCGCGCTCCATCGAGAGCTGCATAAGATTTCTGACGGAGAGCTCCGACATCCGCGTCGTGCAAAAACCCTTGAGCTCGAACACGTTCCTCGTGAGGAGGCCGCGCGAACGCATCGTTGCGGAAAAGTTCTTGGCGGAGTCGATACGCCACTCCACGTCGGGGCCCGTCGCCCGCTACATCAACAAGCGCTTTTCGCTGCCGATAAGCATCTTTCTGTCGCGGTTGTGGGTCTCGCCCAATGCGATCACCGCGGCGAACATCGTCATCGGGCTCTTCTCCGGCGTCTTCGTGGCCGACGGCCACCGCTACGACGTCATTCTTCTGGGCGCGGCGCTCTTCCAGATCGCCTCGATCATCGACGGCTGCGACGGCGAGGTCGCCAAGCTCACCTTCCGCACCAGCAAGTTCGGCCAGTACATCGATTCGATAAGCGACAACCTCTCTCTCGGGAGCTTCTTCACGGGACTCATCGCCGGCTACTGGCGCCACACGCATTCGCACGTCGCCTTCGCCGCCGGCGCGGTCCTTCTCTTCTCCACTGCCGTAACGTTCTTCTGGATGATCCGCTACCTCAAGCGCAACACCGATTCGGCGTCGCTCGTGACGTTCGACAAGGAATACCTGCAAAAGCTCACGAACCTGCCGCGCTGGCTTGCGGCCTTCATAAAGTACGGAAAATACACGCTCAAGAAGGATGTCTTCTCGTTCATGTTCCTGGTGTTCGCCGTGTTCGGCGTCCTTTACTGGTGGCTGTTCATAGCGGCGTTCGGAACTGCGGTCTCGGCCGTCACGCTGACTTACCTGAATTTGAAGGCGATGCTTGCGGGACAGGAGACACAAGACACAAGACGCGAGACACGAGACGCGCGACTTGTCGGGACCGAGGGGGAAACGGCATGACGAGACAAAAGAAAAAAGTCGTAGTGTTCGATTTCGACGGGACGATCGTCAACTCGATGGACGCGTTCGCCGACATCGCCGCCTCCGTCATGCCCAAACACCTCCCCATAGACGCGGCAACGGCAAGGCGGCGCTATCTCGAGACCTCCGGCATCCCCTTCTTCCAGCAGCTGGAGGTGATCTTTCCGGGCAACCCCGCGAACAAAAATGTCGCCGACGAATTCGAGCGCATCAAGGTCGAAAAATATTTCTCAAGGCCCGTCTTCGACGACGCCGCCTCGACGCTCGCCCATCTCAAGGAACGGGGGTTCGTCACCGCGGTCTCGTCCAACAATTATCAGGAGCTGGTCGACCGCTTCGTGGGAAGGGCCGACATCAGCTTCGACATCGTTCTTGGATTCAGACCTAACTTTGAAAAGGGCGCGGACCACTTCACGCACATAATGCGCGAGACCGGCTCCACGAAGGACGATATCGCCTTCGTCGGGGACTCCCTCAAGGACGGCGAGCGCGCGGGCGAGTTCGGGATAGATTTCATAGGCAAGGAAGGGATCTTTTCGGGAAGCGAATTTAAGGAACAGTTCCCGGATGCGAAGGTGATCTCGACGCTGGCGGAGCTGAAGAAAATATTATGAAGGCACTTATCTTGGCGGCTGGGCTGGGAAACCGGCTGGGCGACATCACGAAGGAGAGGCCCAAGGCGATGGCGAAGGTCGCGGGCCGCGAGCTCATCCTGCGCGTCTTCGATTTTCTGGACCACGCCTCGATCGGACCGAAGGCGGTCGTGACGGGATACTGCGCCGAAAAGCTCTCCGATTTTGTAAGCGCGAACGCCCGCGGAACGACGCTCTTTCACAATCCCGATTTCAGGCGCGGATCGATCATGACGCTCGAAACGGCGGTCCCCTTTCTCGATGACGACACGCTCATCATGAACGTGGACCACATATATCCGAAGCGCATGCTTCCGGTGATACTGAAAAGCGCGGCGGGCATCACGGCTATCTGCGATTTCGACCGCACGCTGGGCCGTGACGACATGAAGGTGAAGCTCGACCGCGACATGCGTCTCACACGCATCATGAAGACGCTCACCGATTTCGACTGCGGCTACATCGGTATGACGTTCGTGAAGAGGACCCATCTTGACTCCTACATCTCGGCCATCGGTGAGACTCGAAAAATATACGGGGACGACTCCCCTGTCGAATGGGTGCTGGGCCACATGGCCGCGAACGACCGCAAGATAAATATCTGCGACGCGTCCGGCATCGGTTGGCTCGAGGTGGACACGCAGGACGATCTCAAGGCCGCGGAAACGAAACTCGAAACAGACAAGGATTTTCTAAAATGACAAAGTCGCTGGCAAAAAAACTAAGGACAGTTTTTCTCCTCGTCGGGGCGGTGCTCTTCGTCCTGCTCATTCGCAAGATAGGGTTGGACCCCATAATCGGGAACATCAGGGATCTGGGCTGGCGTCTCTTCCCCATCCTTCTCATTTCTTTCGTGTGGTACCTGCTCTACACCGAGGCGTGGAGGCAGTTCCTCTTTCGCATAGGCGACGGCATCGGCTTCTTCAAGCTCTTCAGGATCAAGGTCGCGGGCGAGGCGGTCAACACGCTCACACCGGCGAACTTTCTGGGCGGCGATCCGCTTCGCATACATCTTCTGAAGAAGAACTTCGCGACGACCGAAGGGGCCGCCTCCGTGGTGGTCGACAGGACCCTCCACAGCGCCGCGACGCTTCTGGTCATCATCTTCGGGATCACAGCGTCGTTCATCGGCTTCAAGCGGCTGCCCGCTAACCTTCGTTACGGCGTGCCCATCGCTACCATCATCGCGGTCCTGTTCATGGCGTTCGTGCTTGTCCATCAGAGAAAAGGATTCTTCTCACTGCTCATGACGCTGGCAAAACGTCTGGGCATCAAAAAGGAATTTTCCGACAAGACGATCGCGCGCTTCGAGGAACTCGACTCCCACATCATTGACTTCTACACCGCGGACCACAGGGGTTTCTGGGTGGCGCTTGCATGCCACACTACGGGACGTCTTCTGGGCGTGGTCGAGATATACGCGATAGGGAAATGCGTCGCGGACGACTTCACCCTCTTCGCGGCGCTCGTTCTTTGCGCCTTGGCGCCCATCGTCAACGCGGTCTTCACGTTCGTGCCGGGCGCGCTCGGAGTCATGGAGGGCGCATACAGCGGAGTGCTCTATCTTCTGCACATCGATCCGGCCATAGGCATCACTATCCAGATATCGAGAAGGATACGCGCCGCGTTCTGGATAGTTCTGGGGCTGGTCTTCCTGACCACGCACGAGCGCGAGAAGGTATGGAAGGAAGAGGAGCTTATCGAGGAAGCATGAGCTGGCTCGACGACCAAAAAGTGGCGATATCATATATCTGCCGGCGGCTGTACGAGCGGGGCTATCTTGTCGCGACCAGCGGCAACGTCTCGGCAAGAAGTGAGGGCCATTTTCTCATCACGCCAAGGGCCACCAGAAAAGACAAGATGGTCCCCGAGCTGATCGTGGAATGCGACGCTGACGGAAGGCCCGTGGGCGAGGACCTCGCCTCTTCGCCGAAACCGTCCACCGAGATCGAGATGCACCGCGAAGTTTACCGGCAGCGTAAAGACGTGAACGCCGCCATCCACGCGCATCCCCCGTATTGCACCGCGTGTTCGCTCGCTTCCATTTCCTTGACCGAGATGCTCCTGCCGGAGCTCGCCATCTACATAGGCCCCGTGCCCACCGTCCCATACGCGACCCCCGGCACGAACGAGCTTCCGCAGGCGCTGAAACCGTATCTTTCAGATCACAACGCGTTCCTTTTGATGCGTCACGGCGTGCTTGTCTTGGGAAGGGACGTCGAGGACGCCTTCAACCGTCTGGAGCAGCTCGAATACATCGCACAGGTCGCATACCTCGTCGGCTCCATGGGCTCCGTGAATCCCCTGACCAAGGCGGAACTTTTGAAGCTCACCTCCAGCGCGAGACGCATCGGACTCGAACTCTCCAAGCGCCTGCTTACCCTGATAGAATAAGGTTAACCTCGAAAGATGTGCAGACCCGGCGGCTCTCGGCCACCTTTTTTCGTCTCCCTCCGCTCCGTCTGTAATCTGGTGAGCTTCACCAAAGCCGGGAGACTGGAAAAAAGCTGCCCTACGCCGCCTTCGGTCCGCATACCTGTTCTCGTCTGCGGTTATAAAAACTACGCCGTGTGCGTAGAGAACAGGCCGTGCTGCACCGCCAGCTGACGTAGGGCAACTCTTCGAAAGCTCCTGGCTT
>DYJF01000083.1 GCA_020723205.1 Bdellovibrio sp. | reverse complement strand
GGCTTCTGGTGGCGCTTCACGAAATTTATCTTCTCGATAAGGACCTTTTGCTTCTCACGGTCAACCACGAGCACTTTTCCGGTTTTCCCCTTTTCCTTGCCCGTGATCACCATTACCGTATCGCCTTTGCGGATGCTCATTATAGGACCTCCGGTGCCAGTGATATGATCTTCGTGTACTTCTTCGCACGTAGCTCGCGCGCAACCGGTCCGAAGATGCGGGTGCCGATGGGCTCGCCCGCCTCGTTGATGAGAACGGCGGAGTTCTCGTCGAACCTTATGGTCGAACCATCGATCCGTTTGATCTCTTTTTTTGTCCTGACGATCACGGCGCGCTTGATCTCGCCCTTCTTTACCTTCGCGTTGGGCGCGGCTTCCTTGATGGAGACGACTATTATGTCCCCGATGGACGCATACCGGCGCCTTGTGCCTCCCAGCACTTTGATGCACATGACGCGCCTTGCACCCGAATTGTCAGCAACATCCAATATTGTCTGTTGTTGGATCATTTTAACTCCCTAGCCGTTCAGGCGACCTCAACCGCTTCAGGCAGCGCCTGTTGCTTAACCATCCGCGTCACGCACCAGCGCTTGCTGCGGGACAGCGGACGACATTCCATTATTTCTACGGTGTCGCCCTTGCGGCATTTGCCGCTCTCGTCATGCGCCATGAACTTGGATTTGCGGCGAATGTACTTCTTGAAGGTGGGTTCGAGAACCGTCCTCTCCACCTCCACCACTACCGTCTTCGCCATGGCGCTGGAAACTACTACGCCGACCTTGGTCTTTCTTGTGTTTTTGGCTTCCATCTTCACGCTCCTGCGAGTTCCTTCTGTCTCAATGTTGTTTTGACGCGGGCCAGATCCCTGCGTTTCTTCTTGATGTCGGCCGTCTGCTTCAACTGACCGGTGCCGTGCTTGAACCTTAGCTGGAAAACTTCGCTTTCAAGCTGGACGGCCAGTTTCGTCAGTTCGCCTATCGTTTTTTCCTTCACATCAGCGGGCTTCAAGCGACACCCCCCGTTCCACTATCTGCGTCTTCATGCCAAGCTTGTGCGAGGCAAGACGCAATGATTGCAATGCTATTTCCCTGTCGACGCCCTTCACCTCGAAAAGCATCCTGCCCCTCTGAATGCAGGCGACCCAGAGCTCGGGCGCGCCCTTTCCGCGTCCCATGCGGGTTTCCGTGGGCTTCTTCGTCAACGGTTTGTCGGGGAAGATCCTGATCCAGAGCTTGCCGCCGCGCTTCGTGGCATGGGTCATCGCCATGCGGCACGCTTCGATCTGGCGCGCGGTGATCCAGCCGTGACCGATGGACTGCAGGCCGAAATCGCCGAAGGCCAGGTTGCATCCGCGGTTCGTCATGCCGCGGACCCTTCCCTTTTGCTGTTTTCTGTACTTTGTTTTTTCTGGTTGCAGCATATTACAAAATTTCTCCGTTGTAGATCCATGTCTTCACGCCGATCTTGCCGTAGGTCGTCATTGCTTCCGCAAAGCCGTAGTCTATATCGGCCCTGAGCGTATGGAGGGGCACGCGCCCCTCGCGGTACCATTCGCAGCGCGCGAGCTCCGCGCCGCCCAGGCGCCCCGCACACTGTATTTTGATGCCCTCCGCGCCGAGCTTCAGCGCCGACTGCACCGCCTTCTTCATCGCGCGCCTGAAGGCGATCCTTCTCTCCAGCTGGCTCGCCACGTTCTCCGCCACGAGCTGCGCGTCGATCTCCGCCTTGCGCACTTCCTTGATATTGACCGTTACGTCATCCTTGGTGTGCGCCTGCATTTCCGCCCTCAACTGTTCGATGCCGGCGCCCTTCTTTCCGATGGCGAGACCCGGACGCGCCACATATACATTGACGGTCACCTTTCCCGATGGACGCTCGATCTCGATCTTTGACACGCCCGCCTGGAAGAGCTTCTTCTTCAGGTCCTTCCTTATCGCCTCGTCCTCGTGGATCATCTGCGCATAGTGCGCGCCCTGCGCGTACCAGCGCGAGTCCCACGTCTTCGTTATACCCAGCCGAAACCCTTTTGGATGAGTCTTCTGTCCCACATTTCCTCCATTACTTCTCGGCCAATACCAGTTTCACATGGCTTGAACGTTTGAGCACCGGCGTGGCCATCCCGCGCGCGCGCGGCATCCAGCGGCGCATCGTCGGTCCCTTATCCACCAGAAGTTCCTTCACGTAGAGATTATCAACGTCGATCCCGCCCTTGACGGATGCGTTCGCGACCGCCGATTTCACAAGCTTAAGAAGCGGACGGGCCGCCCTGCGGTTGCAGAAAGTAAGATAATCGATGGCCGCCTGAACCTGTTTTCCGCGTATGTTATTCGCCACCGCCATCATCTTCCTCGGGGTCATGCGGACGTATTTGATGCTCGCCTCGCTCATGCCGCACCGCCTTCCTTCACCTCGGTCTTGCGCTCACCGGAATGTCCGCGGAACGTCCTTGTCAGCGCGAACTCGCCCAACTTGTGACCGACCATGTTCTCGGTCACGAAGACCGGCACGAACTTCCGCCCGTTATGGATAGCGATGGTCATGCCCACCATATCCGGGATGACTGTCGAGCGCCTCGACCATGTCTTGATCATCTGCTTCTGCGTCGACTGCTGCGCAAACTGGACCTTTTTCGCGAGATGATCGTCAATGAACGGACCTTTTTTCAGTGATCTTGCCATATTTTTTTCCGTTACTCGCTGCTCGTTACCCGTAAGCTTTGACAAGTTACGAGTGACGATTTTCGGTTCACGGCTCTATTTACGCCTCGTTATTATGAAACGCTGCGTGCGTCTGTTGTCCCTTGTCTTTCTTCCCTTGGTGCACCAGCCCCACGGTGAGACCGGGTGGCGACCGCCCTTCGTCCTGCCCTCTCCTCCGCCGTGCGGATGGTCGACGGGGTTCATGGCGGTGCCGCGCACCGTCGGGCGCCAACCCATCCAGCGGTTGCGCCCCGCCTTGCCTATCTCAATGTTGGCGTGGTCGAGATTTCCCACCTGCCCGATGGTCGCCCTGCAGTGCACGTTGACCATGCGAACCTCGCCGGAGGGGAGCTTCACCTGCGCATACTCGCCCTCCCTTGCCATGAGCTGCGCCATTGCACCGGCGCCCCTTGCGATACGGGCTCCCGCGCCCGGCAATATCTCTATGTTATGTATCTCGGTCCCGAGCGGTATCGCATGGAGAGTAAGCGAGTTGCCCGGGGTGATCTCCGCCTCATCGGAGGAAATCACCTTCTGCCCGACCTTGATGCCGACCGGCGCAAGAATATAGCGCTTCTCGCCGTCCGCGTAGTTCAAAAGCGCGATGAACGCGGAGCGATTGGGATCATACTCGACGGTCGCGACTATCGCCGGAATGCCGACCTTGTCACGTTTGAAATCGATGACGCGATACTTGCGCTTCGAGCCGCCGCCCCTGTGCCACGAAGTTATGCGGCCGTACGCATTGCGTCCAGCCGACTTCTTAAGATGACGGGTGAGCTTCTTTTCCGGACGATCGGTCGTAAGCTCCGAAAAATCGTATCCGCTCATGCCGCGCCGCCCGGGTGTCACTGGATTGTATGTCTTGATGCCCATGTTCTTATTTCCCTTCGAGGATCTCTATGCGGTCACCTTCCTGCAAGGTGACGATCGCCTTTTTCCAGTCCGATGTCAGGCCGACGTTCTTGCCAACGCGTTTGCGCTTGCCCAAGACGTTCAATGTCCTGACCTTCGTGACCGAGACCTTGAATATGCTCTCCACCGCGCTACGGATGTCGTTCTTCGTGGCTTTTCTTTCCACCTCGAAGAAATACTGGTTCGCCTCACCCTGCTTTGCGGTGCTTTTTTCAGTAATAAGCGGCCTTCTTAGAACTTGATGTGTCTTCACGGTTTTAGGATCTCCTGCACCCTCATCAGCGCCGGTTGCGTGATGACGAGATGCTCATGTCTAAGAACGTCATATAGGTTTATCGCGTTCGCGTTAATGAGCTTCACGTGCGGAATGTTCCTGACGGAGCGTGAGAGATTGAAGTCCGCCTTGTCGATTACCAGAAGCCCCTTTGCGACGCCCAAGTTCTTGAGCGCCTTCACCATAACGGACGTTTTGGGTTCGACCGCTTTGAGCTCATCGACAATTATGACCTTCCCGTCCTTGTACTTCGCCGCAAGCACGGAGCGAAGAGCGCCTCTGCGCGCCTTCACGGGGATCGCATAACTGTAGTCGCGCTGATGGGGGCCGAACGACTTGCCGCCGCCCACAAAGATGTTCGCCCTGTTGTCGGAATGGCGCGCGCGGCCGGTACCCTTCTGGCGGTAGATCTTCTTCGTGCTTCCGGCGATCATGGACCTCGTCTTGGTGGCAGCGTCGCCCTGTCTGCGATTCTGGAGCTGCATCTTGAGCGCTTCGTAGACCAGCGCCTTGTTGGGGGAAACGCCGAAGATCTCGTCCATGAGATCAACGTCACCCGCCTTCTTCTTATCCATTGTATATACTGTTTCCTTCATGGCGTTTGCCTCTGTTTACTTTTGTTCCGGCGTATCGGCCGGTGTTTCTGACTGCGCCTCTACCGCCGGTTCCGGCTTAGCTTCGGCCTTTTCCTTCACAGCGCCTTTGAGCTCGGGGCGTTTTTCAAAACCGTCGGCCCGGTTGACCACGATCAAAAGTCCGTTCTTCGCGCCGGGCAGCCCGCCCTTGAGGAGAAGAACGTTGTCCTCCGGCCGGACACCCACAACTTCGATGTTCTGTATCGTCACGCGATCCACTCCCATGTGGCCCGGGAGGCGCGTGTTCTTGAAGACGCGTGCCGGCCATGTGCGCATGCCGATGGAGCCGGTTCGGCGGTGAAAATCAGACCCGTGCGACGCCGGCCCGCCGTGCTTTCCGTGGCGCTTGATGACGCCCTGAAAACCGCGGCCCTTTGAAGTGCCGATCACGTCGACGATGTCGCCGGGCTTGAACGAGCCGACCGTAAACTGGTGGCCGACCTCGAACTCGCCTGCGGCGTCCGTCCTGAACTCGCGGAGATACTTGAAGGGCCCCACGCCCTTTTTCTCCTGATCGACACGTACCGACTTGGCAATGCGGTGCGGTTTCGTCTTCTGGAAACCCAGCTGCAACGCGTTATAGCCGTCCGTCTCCTTCGTCTTTTTCTGGACGACCGGACACGGACCCGCTGCGACGACGGTCACCGGCAACTGCCTTCCATCCTCCGCGAAGACTTGCGTCATTCCCAATTTTTTCCCTATAAGACCTAGCATATTTTCCTCAGATCATTTTGATCTCGACGTCGACTCCCGACGAGATCTCAAGCTTCATCAAAGCGTCTATCGTTTGCTGTGTCGGTTCAAGTATATCGAGCAGCCGCTTGTGCGTACGGATCTCGAACTGTTCCTGCGAGCGCTTATCGACATGCGGCGAGCGCAGCACGCAGTATTTTTCGATCTTCGTGGGGAGAGGGATCGGCCCTGCGATGCGGCCGCCGGTGCGCTGGACCGTTCCCACGATCTCCGTGGTGGACTGGTCCAGAAGCTTGTGGTCGAACGCCTTGAGCTTTATCCTTACCTTTTGTCCCTTTTCGTACTGATCAACCATTGGCTACCTCGTTATTATTATTCTACGATCTCCGTCACGACGCCCGCGCCGACCGTCCTGCCACCCTCGCGGA
>DYJF01000013.1:21103-41158 GCA_020723205.1 Bdellovibrio sp. | reverse complement strand
CACGAGGGACATTGTGGCTCGCGCGATAGATTTCGAGCTCAAGAAGAGCGGAGAGGACTATGTCCTTTTGGACATCAGCCACAAACCCGCGGAGTTCATCAAGGAACGGTTCCCCAATATATATTCCACGTGTCTTTCCTACGGGATCGACATGACAAGGGAGCCGATACCGGTCGTGCCGGCGGCGCACTATTTTTGCGGCGGTATCGCGACGGACGAGACCGGATACACCGGCATCGCGGCGCTCTATGCCGTAGGCGAGGTCGCCTGCACCGGTCTTCACGGCGCGAACCGCCTCGCTTCCAACTCGCTTCTCGAAGCGGTCGTCTTCGCTACGCGCTGCGCGAAGGCGGCCGGCGGCGCGGCAGACAGCGCTCTCTCCCCCTTCCCTTTCATTCCCGCATGGGACCCAAAGGGTGCCACCGACAGCGACGAGGAGGTCGTCATCTCGCAGAACTGGGACGAGATAAGAAGGTTCATGTGGAACTATGTCGGGATAGTCCGTTCGACGAAACGGCTCCTTCGCGCGAAGGCGCGCATCGACATACTGCTTGACGAGATAAAGGAGTATTATTGGAATTTCAGGGTCACCGGCAATCTGATCGAGCTTCGAAACATCGCGCTCGTCGCGCGCCTCGTCATCGAATCCGCGCTTTCAAGAAAAGAGAGCCGCGGGCTTCACTACAACATAGATCATCCGGAGAAGGACGACGGAAATTTCCGGCGGGACACCGTCATCAGGATGTGATCTTCATTTGGGATTGATCCAGACAAGATGCGATTGCCCCACGATGCTCTGCAGCGTCAGCTCGTATGTCTCGCCGAGATTTACCTTGGGGAAGATCACCTTGTAGCCCTTCGACCATCGGTTGATATGGCGGTACATTATCTTCTCGTACGGAGTGATCGGGACCTGTTCGATGGCCGTCGGCCAGACCACCTCCCCCTTGCCGGTCGTTAAAAATATCTGCCAGAAACTGTCGGAGTCGAGCGAGAATTTCTTGTAATCCTTCTTCGTGTAGAAGCTTATGAAGACCTCCCACTGGCGCTGCTGAACGTACTCCTGGTCCTCTATCCACTGCGCGGTCTCGATGGGCCCCATGTGATTGATCTTCGCGTGCTTCTTTGCGAAAGCGGTCCTGAACTTGTCGTCGAAAAAGGTCGCGTACCAGATGACCTCGGCGTCCCACGTGAAGGCGTTGTATGCCTGCCCGCGGTGCGTAACGCGACGCGTCTCCGCGAAGTAGGTCTCTACGGCGGCGTTCGCCGTGGCTGACAAAAGGAGCGCCGCGATCACAGCGGCATGGGCAAGAGCTCGCATACGTTCTCCTTGGGCATGTGATGGGAATCCTTCATTGAGGTCAATATAACGTCTTCAAGCCATGTCTCCATATCGGAAAAGACCTGCCCTCTCACGGACTCGTTGGCGATGTCGTGAAAACATTCGTCATAGAGGTGCATGCGTTTTGCAGGCGAAGGAAGACGGAGGTAGAACTGCTTCGTTCCGTCGGGCGAAGCGATGCGGTCATCCTTGCCGTGAAGCATGAGCGCAGGCATCTGTATCCGCGACGCCATCGCCATGATGAGCTGCGTGTTGTCGGCAAGCCCCTTTTGCAGCCGGAGCGATATCTTCTTGTTTACCAGCGGGTCGCCCGAGAACGTCTCCGCGTTCGTGGCGTCCCTTAACATGTCGTAGGGATCGATGTTCGTGTGCACGCGCAGTTTCGGGAAAAACTTGACCAGCTTCTCGTTCATGCGCAGCTTCCATTTCGGCATTTTCACTATCGGAGTGATGGAAGCGGACATCGTGATGAAGCCGTCGATCTTTCCGGGATGGGAGCCGCCCCACGAGACCGCGTGCCACGCCGGGACGAGGAGATTGATTATGAACTGGCCGCCCACGCCCACGCCGGCCAAAAAGATCGGCGTTCCTTCGGGCACGGCGTTCCTCGAAAAGTGGACGAAGCTGGACAGGTCGCAGATAAACTCGCCGAAGCCCTTGGCGTCCCCTCTCCGGCCCTCGCTTCTGCCGTGGCCGCGCTGGTCGTACAGGGCGACGGCGTAGTTTCTCTTTACGAAGAATTTCGTGAGCTCGTTATGGCGTCCGATGTGATCGCCCAGATCGTGCACGTAGACGATGAGCGCCTTGGGGAACTCCGGTATCCAGTGCTGGTAATAGAGGTTCGAGCCGTCGTCGGCCGTGAAATATTTGAGTGACGCGGTGATCGCCATTTCTTCTGCTATTACCCAATGCAGGCCGCTATTGCAATAGTTTTAAGACTTTGCGAACTCCTCAAGGAGCTCTCTTTGCCTGCGGGAGAGCTTCTTGGGTATCTTAACGTTGAGGATCACGATCTGGTCCCCCTTGTGGCGGCGGTGGACGTTCTGAAAACCCATGTGGTAGAGCTTGATCTCGTCCCCTGTCTCTGAACCGGCCGGTATCGCAACCTCCTCGTCTCCTCCCAGCGTCGGGACCCTGATGCGGTCGCCCAGCGCGGCCTACACGAAGGTGATGTCCAGTCTGAATACGACGTTGTCCCCGTTTCTCTCGAAGAAATCGTGCGGCTCGACCGAGACCGTGACGTACAGGTCTCCGGCAGGGCCGCCATTGGCGCCTGCCTCTCCCTCGCTGCGCAGCACTAAGCTCATGCCGTCCTCGATGCCGGGCGGCACCTTGACGGACAGTTTTTTCTTCTTCTGAACGCGGCCGCGTCCCTTGCACTCGGGACAGGATTCCTCAATGACTGAACCTTCGCCGTGGCAGACCGGACAGGTCGTCTGCAAGATGAAAAATCCCTGCCGGTGCGTCACCTGACCGTGTCCTTCGCACTGGCGACAGGCCTTACGCTCGGTGCCCGGTTTCTGGCCGCTGCCCTTGCACGTCTCGCAAACGGTCTGTTTAGTCACCGATATCTCTTTTTCCACCCCTTTTGCGGATTCTTCGAACGTGACCTTTATTTCGTGTCTTAGGTCCCCGCCCGCACGGCCCCTCCTGCGGGGATGGGATCTGCCGCCGAAGCCAAGCCCCCCGCCGAAGAACTCCTCAAAGATGTCGCCGAAGGACGCGAAGATGTCGTCCATGCCCGAAAATCCCTGAAATCCGGCGCCCGCAAGTCCTTGATGACCGTAGGTGTCGTAGATATGGCGCCTTTCAGGGTCGCTTAGGACCTCATAGGCCTCGGAGGCCTCTTTGAACCTCTCTTCCGCGTGCGGATCCTCGCTATTGCGGTCGGGATGATATTTGAGGGCCATCTGGCGATAGGCCTTCTTTATATCGTCGTCGCCTGCGTCCCTTCGAACACCCAGCACTTCGTAATAGTCGCGTTTGATCATAAAAAAGACCTTAGACCCCACGGTCGGTCTACGGTTCGCAGCCGTGGTCTTAAATGGGGTTTTTCTTTGTGAAGTCAACTATTTTAATCCGAAAGTCTTGACTCCACTAATAAAAGGACCCATAAAGAGGTCCGCAAAGGAGAAAAATATGGGGAAAATTATCGGAATCGACCTTGGAACCACCTTTTCGGTCGTTGCCGTCATGGAAGGTGGCGAGCCGAAGATCATAACCAACGAGGAGGGCTCTCGTCTGACCCCTTCTGTTGTCGCTTTCTCGAAGGACGGCGAAATACTTGTCGGTCAGATCGCGAAACGTCAGGCGATAACCAATCCCGAGAACACCATCTATTCGATAAAGCGCTTTATGGGGCGCAAGTATGACGAGATACCCGAAGAGATACGCATCGTTCCT
The DNA here is from genome assembly GCA_020723205.1 of Bdellovibrio sp. Lineage (GTDB taxonomy): Bacteria > UBA10199 > UBA10199 > 2-02-FULL-44-16 > DYJF01 > DYJF01. The sequence goes on along the minus strand of DYJF01000013.1, from coordinate 37,413 downwards.
TACAAGGTGGACAAGGCCCCGAACGGAGACGCCGTTGTAGTGGTGGGAGACAAGACCTTTGCTCCTCCGGAGATATCCGCCCACATATTGAGAAAGCTCAAGAGGTCGGCAGAGTCGTATCTGGGTGAGACGGTGAACGAAGCGGTCATCACGGTGCCCGCGTACTTCAACGACAGCCAGCGCCAGGCCACTAAGGACGCGGGCAAGATCGCGGGTCTTGACGTTAAACGCATCGTCAACGAGCCGACGGCTGCGGCGCTGGCCTACGGTCTCGACAAAAAGAAGGACGAGACCATCGCCGTCTTCGATTTCGGCGGAGGTACTTTCGATATTTCGATCCTCGAGGTCGGCGAGAACGTGGTCGAGGTGATCTCTACCAACGGCGACACGCATCTGGGCGGCGACAACATCGACCAGAGAATCATGGAATATCTCATCGCCGAGTTCAAAAAGGACCAGGGGATAGACGTTTCGAACGACCGCATGGTGCTCCAGCGGCTGCGCGAGGCGGCGGAGAAGGCCAAGTGCGAGCTCTCATCCACGCTTGAAACGGAGATCAACCTCCCCTTCCTGACCGCGGACGCCTCCGGGCCGAAGCACTTCAACATGAAGCTCACGCGCGCGAAGTTCGAATCGCTCGTAATGGATATCCTTGAAAGGACGATAGAGCCGTGCAAGCGGGCGCTCGCCGACGGAAAACAAAAACCGTCCGATATAGACGAGGTGGTGCTGGTGGGCGGTTCCACGCGCATACCCAAGGTGCAGGAGATCGTCAGGAACTTCTTCGGTCGTGAGCCCCACAAGGGCGTCAACCCCGACGAGGTCGTTGCGGCAGGCGCCGCCGTGCAGGCGGGGGTCTTAGGCGGCGAGGTCAAGGACATGCTGCTTCTGGACGTCACGCCGCTCTCTCTAGGCATCGAAACTTTGGGCGGCGTCATGACGCGTTTGATCGAGCGCAACACGACGATACCCACTAAAAAGAGCCAGATATTTTCCACGGCATCCGACGGGCAGACCTCCGTCGAGGTCCACGTGATGCAGGGCGAGCGCGAGATGGCGGGCGACAACAGGACGCTCGGCAGGTTCCATCTCGACGGCATCCCGCCTGCTCCGCGCGGAGTGCCGCAGGTCGAGGTGACCTTCGACATAGACGCCAACGGCATCGTGCATGTGGGCGCGAAGGACCTTGCAACACAGAAGGAGCAGAAGATCACTATCACCTCGACATCGGGTCTTGGGAAAGACGACATCGACCGCCTGGTCAAGGAGGCGAAGTCCCACGAGGCGGACGACAAGAAGCGGCGCGAAGATGTCGAACTGCGCAATCAGGCGGACGCAATGGTTTACAACACCGAGAAAATGATAAAGGACAATCGCGAGAAGATCCCCGTAGGCGACATTAAGAGGGCCGAAGAGGCCTGCGAATCCTGCAAGAAGGCGATGGAAGCGAACGACGGCCAGGCGCTCAAGAAGGCGTTAGAGGAACTTCAGCAGGCGACCTATAAGATATCGGAGGCCCTGTATAAGGGAGCGGCGCCCAAGGACGCGGGGCAACCCGGAGGACAGGCACAGGGCGAAGAGCCGAAGGCGGAGGAGAAGAAGAAGGATGAGAAGGTCGTCGACGCCGAGTTCGAGGAGACGAAGTAAGACCTTAGACCTTAGACCTGAGACCTGAGACCACAAGGGTGATCTCGCCTTTTGGCGGATGTTTTTCGAGATGGAAGATGATCTCTGATAATGCGCCGCGGATGAACTCCTCATGGACCTTCGTGAGCTCGCGGCACAGCACGGCCGCGCGGTTTCCCATGACTTCGCGAATGTCCTCGAGCGACGCCTCCGCCTTCCATGGAGAGATATAAAAAACCAGCGTATGATCGATGCCCTTGAGCTTCTCAAGGGCATTTTTTCTTTTGCCGGTCTTGTCGGGAAGAAAGCCCACAAACGTGAAGCGATCGGTCGGGAGCCCCGCCGCGGAAACGGCCGACGCCAGAGCCGACGGCCCCGGAACCGGACAGATCGTCAGCCCCTCTTTGACCGCTTGCACGAGAAGCGGATATCCCGGATCGGAGATGCACGGCGTGCCTGCGTTCGAAACAAGCGCTACGTTCTTTCCCTGCTTCAATGCCCCGATCAGCCGGCCGGCCTTATCCCTTTCGTTACCCTGAAAAAAACTTGTGAGCGGAGTATGGATGTCGAAGTGCGAAAGCAGTTTTCTCGTGTGGCGCGTGTCCTCCGCCGCGATGAGGTCGACCTCTTTCAGGATACGGATGGCCCTCAAGGTGATGTCCTCAAGGTTGCCGATCGGCGTCGCGACTATGTAGAGAGTTCCGTGCATTCACGGCTTCCATGCGATCGGGAATCTGCGACCGATACCGAACGCCTTCGACGTCACCTTTAGACCCGGCGGCGACTGCCGCCTCTTATACTCGTTCGTGTCCACGCGGCGGACGACGTCTTCGACCGCGCTTCTGTCGAACCCCATGGCGACGATCGACGGTGCGCTCAAATGATCCTCTACATATGCCCTGAGGATATCGTCCAGCACGTCGTAGGGCGGAAGGAGGTCCTGATCGGTCTGGTCGGGTTTCAGTTCCGCGGTCGGCGGTTTTGTCATTATCGATCGGGGTATCAGTTCCCTGCTCCTGTTTATGAATCTTGCAATCTTGTAGACCATCGTCTTCGGAACGTCCGATATCACGGCAAGCCCGCCAGCCATATCGCCGTATAGCGTGCAGTAGCCGACCGAAAGCTCCGACTTGTTGCCGGTGGAGAGCACAAGGGCGCCTTCCTTATTGGACATGGCCATCAGTATGTTTCCCCTTATGCGCGCCTGAATGTTCTCTTCCGCGACGCTCACGTTCCGGACGCTCCCCTTGTGGCCGAGCGATCTCCTGTATGCGTCATATATGGGATCAATGGGGATCACCTTCGTTTTCACGCCGAAGTTCTTCGCTATGGCATGAGCATCCGCAAGACTTTTCTTCGAAGTGAAACGGGAGGGCATCGTTACAACGGTGATATTCTTATGGCCTATCGCGGCGGACGCTATGGCAAGCACGGTTGCGGAATCTATCCCGCCGGACAGCCCGATCACCGCTTTTTTGAAGCCGCATTTTTCCATGTAATCCCGAAGGCCCAGTATCAGCGCCTTATAGATCTCCTCTTCGTCGGACATCTCCTTCGCCTTGACGGGAACGGCGGGAATGCCGAGATCAACGCAGAAGAGGTCCTCTGCAAAGGCCTTTCCCATAGCTATCATCTCGCCCCTCGCGTCGGCCACGAAGCTCTGGCCGTCGAAGACGAGCTCGTCGTTGCCCCCGACGAGGTTGCAATAGACGACCGGCCTTGAGAAGTCCTTCGCGGCCCCGCACACGAGGCCTTCACGGATTTTTTGCTTTTTCACCGTATAGGGAGAGGCAGAGAGATTGATTATCAGGTCCGCGCCCGCCTGCACAAAGAGCTTCATCGGGTCCTTTTGATAGAGGTGCCTGCCCCCGAAATCGAATGAGCTCCAGAGGTCCTCGCACAGCGAGAGGCCGATCTTTCTGGAACCGAAGGTATGGATGCGATGCGCGCGCGCCGGTTCGAAGTGGCGTCCCTCGTCGAAAACGTCGTATTCGGGAAGAAGAGACTTGGCCTGCGAGAACTGGACCGAGCCGTCGTAGAGGAGCCCGGCCGTATTGAACAGACCGTGCCCCGTTTGCGATTCGTTGATCGATACGTAGCCCAAGACCACGGCGGTGCGCGTCGTCCTCGAAGCTATCTCTTCGACGCATTCGAGGTTACGCTGCACGAAGGACGGTTTTTCGACGAGATCGCGCGGAGGATAGCCGCATACGGTGAGCTCCGGAAAGACAATCATATCCGCGCCCATCTTTTCCGCACGCAAGAGATATGAGAGCACCTTCCTCTTGTTGCCGGAAAAATCGCCTACCGTCGTGTTGATCTGTGCGACTGCGATTTTCATTCTTAATTCGGCCGCGAAGACCCGGGTTTTGCCTTTCTCCGCGTCTTTGCGCCACTGCGGTGGATTATGTCAGCAACTGACCGAGTTTTATCGCCAATCCCAGATTGCCGTCGACCTTCACCTTGCCGGCAAGGAACGCCATCTGCGGGTTCAGCTCACCCGACGCCATCTTGGCGAAATCCGCGCCGTCCATCGTGATGGTCATCTGGGCCTTGGTCACGGCGTCAGCGCGCACCTCGGCAGGGTTCGTGGAGCAGTCGATGATCCAGCGCCCCGCGTCCTCTCCCGTCAGATTGATAGCCACGGGGACGCCTATCCCCTTGGCATCTTCAGGGCGCTCCTTCAGGCGCTTTGCGATCTTCACTTCGATGATCTCTTTTGGTGTCATATTGAGAGCAGTGTAAAGTTAAAAGTTGAAAGTGAAAAGTAAAAAATAGAGCTTAAAAAGCCACTGCGCGATGAGGGCGAAGATAAAAACAAAGAGGATAAAGTCCCTTGTCTTTTGCTGTAAAAGCGGTTTGAGCTCCTTGCCGGCTACAAGACCCGCCGCGCTTTTGAAAAAAGAGTGGACAAAATAAACGGCGATCACGATCCCCATGGGATTGAGATCTATGGAGTGCCTGAACTGGCCGTGCGTCAGAAGAGCGATGGAACGCGTGAGGCCGCATCCGGGACAGTCCAGATGCAGGAAGGACCTGACCGCATACAGCGGCAAATCCATGAGCTTTGGAGACGCTCCGATAATGAATGCCGAAATGAACAGGGCCGGAACGCCGAGAACGGCGATCCAGCCCTGTGTTGAGAACGATCTTTCCATTTATCAGGCAATGCCCGCCTTCTTCGCGGCGAAATCGCCGACCACCGGGATCCTCCAGCGCTCGCCCTGATAGGCCTTTATGAGGCAGACGATCCACACGACGAACGCGATGAGCCCGACTATCGGGATGAAGAAACCGATGATGATGCCCAACACGCTCGCGATGGCGCCGAAAATGGCGGCAAGTATCTCAAGGGCTATTATAACAAGTATGTATCCCACACCGAACGCGGTCCCCTGCCATGCGTGGAACCTCACGTCGTCATTATCTTTCTCGATGATGAGGAAGATGATGCTGGTGATGGGCATGCAGATATAACAAAGAAGACTCGCGATGTTCGGCGCCAGCCCGGTGCCCTTTGTCGGTGTTGTTTGTCCTCCGCCCATAGTCCCCCTCCTTTTGAATTCCATTTAACTTTGCGGTATTAAACACGATTTTTACGGCCGGTGCAAGCTTATTCTCGGTAGAGAGATTCCAGTACGTCCTTGTACTTCTCCGCCGTGTACCTGCGGCGCACCTTGAGGGTCGGCGTCAGCTCCCCGGTCTCCACGGAAAAAGCGTTCCCTATGATGGCGAATTTCTTTATCGTTTCGTGATTCGCGAGGTTCGCGTTTTTTTCCCTGATTATCGAGGCGATGAGTTCCCTGATCTTCGGATGCGACCCGATCGACGACGGATCGGGATCGATGCCTGCCCTCCTCGCATAATCGCGCACCGCATCCGGTTCGAGCGTGATGAGCGCCGTAAGATATTTCTTTCTGTCGCCGTAGACCATGCAGTAATTGATGAAGCGGCTCTCCATAAGGAGCGATTCGATGAGTTGCGGCGCCACATTTTCTCCGCCCGCGGTCACGATGATGTCCTTCTTGCGGTCCGTAATGCGCAGGAACCCGTCGCGCGACATCTCTCCCACGTCGCCGGTCTTAAGCCAGCCGTCGGGAGTTTTCGCGGCGCGCGTCTCCTCCGGCATATTGAGATATTCTCTGAAGACCGTCGGACCGTGCACGAGTATCTCCCCGTCCGACGCCAGCTTGACCTCGACACCCGGCACGGGTTTGCCCACGGTCCCGAAGTGGTAATCGTCCGGACGGTTCACCGTGGCTGCTGCGAAAGTTTCGGTCAATCCATAGCCCTCAAGGATCAGAAGTCCGACCGCCTGGAAAAATTTTGCATGGTCACCGGCAAGGGGCGCGCCGCCGGAGATGAAGAGCTTGAGCTTCCCGCCAAGACGGCTGTTGATCTTTTCATAGACGAGCTTCGAGGCGATACGATGCTTAACGCGGAGCAACAGCGGGAGCTTGATGTGTTTCTGGTGCAGCTGCCCCGCCCTCTTTCCGACCGAAAGCGCCCAGTTGAAGATGCGTTTTTCGACCCACGGCGCGTTCTCCATGCGATGGGCAAGACGCTCCTGCATCTTTTCAACTATCCTCGGCACGCCCACGATGAAGTCGGGCCTTACCTCGCAACAATTTTCGGCGAATTTGTCGAACGCCTCCAGATAGGCGACCTGATATCCGCCCGCGAGAAACTGCATGAGCCGGCCGAGGACGTGCGCGAGCGGCAGACACATGAAGCCGGTCTGGCCGGGCGGGAAACGGAAGATCTCGCTCGTGCCCGTCACTTCCTCCATTATGTTCCTGTGTGTGATGACGGCGCCCTTCGGGACTCCCGTCGTGCCGCTGGTGTAGATTATACTTGCCACATCGTCCGGCAGCACTCTTTCCGCGCGCTCTTCGAGGTCGGCCAGCCGCACGTCGTAGTCGCGCACTATCGGCTCATCCTCGAAGCAGAACACTGTGAGCTTTCGCGACGAGGAAGATTCTATCCTTTCGATCTGCTCTTTGAGGCGCGCGTTCTCCACGAAGACAAAGCGGATGTCCGAATCGGCGATGATGTGAGAGATCCGTTCTTGAGGCAGTGTGTGGTAGATGGGCACGGTCACGGCGCGGCAGAAGAGTATGGCGAGATCGGCGATCGTCCATTCGACCCGCGTCGAGGAATAGATGGCGACACGGTTGCCGGCCGCAACGCCCCTTGCCTCAAGGATTCGTGCGAGGTTCATCACGGCGCGTGCGGCGCCGTCCCACGTCATCGTCCGCCACACGCCGTTCCGGTCGTTCTTTTTGAAATGGAAACACGGGTTCCGTCCTAACTCGCGCACCGTTTTTGCAAATGCCTCAAGTATGTTCTTCATTTCAGTCAAAGGCGTCGATCATGCACTCTATCTTCGCCGGCTCCTCCGAAATATCTATTCCGATCACGCCGAAGAGGCAAGGCATCGTCTGCGACCTTGCCTTTGTCAGATACCAGTTGGCCGTCTGCCTTATGCGTCTTCTCTTGGCGGGTGTCAGCGCCTCGAACGGGGTCCCGTATGAGCCGCCCGCTCTTGTCTTTACCTCGAAAAAATGCAGTATGCCGTCCTTTTTTGCGATTATATCGATCTCCCCCGTTGGCGTCCTGAAGTTCCGCTCTATGACCGTGAACCCCCGTTTCTTGAGGTAACCCGTGGCCAATGATTCTCCCCTATTACCGGTTTCCCTTGTGGATAAAAGCACTTGCATACGCCTTTCTATTGTGTTAGCAGGGGCGACCTTGAATTGAAGGAGGAAGCCATGCCCCGTCAGTGCATCGTGTGCGGCAAAGGGCCGCTTGTAGGAAGAAACGTTTCCCACGCCAACAACAGGACGCGCAAGGTCTCCCTGCCGAACCTTCAGAGAACCAAGATCGTCCGCAACGGCCGCGTTATGCGCGCCGCCGTGTGCACCCGTTGCCTCCGTTCGGGCGCGGTGGAGAAGGCCGCCTAGCCCTCCCTCACCCTATGGACGGAGATGATTCCCTTCAATCTCTCAAGGGCTTTGATCACGTCCCTTAGCTGCGTGATATTCTTTATCTCCAAATCAAAATTGTTCACCGCCGTCTGATCTTCCATCGTATGTATAGAGGCGGCCGATATGTTCACGCCTTCCGCCGTTATCGCCTCCGTAATGTTCGCAAGCAGCCCCGGCCTGTCGGCGCATACGACCCTTATCTTCGCGATATGGGTCGCATCCGAGCTCTGGTCCCATTCGACGTCGACGCGCCTTGTCGGGTCCATACCTACGACCTTGGGACAGTCGGAGACGTGGACGGATACCCCTCTTCCCCTCGTCACGAAGCCCACGATGGAATCGCCGGGGACGGGGTTGCAGCATTTTCCGAAGTTGACGAGCATATCGGAATAGCCGCTCACTTTTACGAGGCCCTTCGCGCGCGTGAGACGGCGGACTATCTTGCCTATGACCGATTCCCTCGCCTTCTCCCTCGCGGCCTCTTCGGGAACGAGCTGATCGTGCGGAACGAAGAGACCCACTATCTGAAGCGCCGAGATCTTTCCGTATCCGATCGCGGAAAGGATTGCGTCCGCCCCTTCGTAAGAGGCGTTCTTCGCGAACTCCTCCATCTCGCGGCTCTTGAGCACCCTGTTTATGTTGAGGCCGTGGTGGCCGCATGCCTTTTCGAGGACCTCGTGGCCTATGGCGCGGCTCTTGTCGTGCTCCTCCTGACGCAGGAACGACCTGATCTTCGCCTTTGCGCGCGACGTCACGACGAACTGCAGCCAGTCCTTGTGCGGATGTTTTTCTTTCTGCGTCAGTATCTCCACCGTGTCGCCGCTGTGCAGCTGGTACCTCAAGGGGACTATCTTGCCGTTGATCTTCGCTCCTACCGTCGAATGGCCCAGATCGGTGTGGATGCTGTACGCGAAATCAAGCGGCGTCGAGCCGCGCGGGAGCTCTTTCAGCTGGCCCTTCGGCGTGAAGATGTACACGTCCTCCGCAAAAAGGTCGAGCTTCACCGTTTCCAGGAATTCCGTCGAGTCGGAGATCTCGCTCTGCCACTCAAGCAGGCGCCGGAGCCACTTGAATTTCATCTCGTCCTTGTCTTCCATCAGCCGCCCCTCTTTATATTTCCAGTGGGCGGCGATCCCGTGCTCCGCGGTCTCGTGCATCTGGCGCGTTCTTATCTGGAACTCGACGCGATCGCCGTGAGGGCCTATTACGGTCGTATGAAGCGACTGGTAGTTGTTGGCCTTGGGCATCGCTATGTAGTCGCGGAACCTCCCCGGTACCGGACGCCAGAGCGCGTGGATCACGCCCAGCGCTTCATAGCACTGCTGGACGTTGTCCACGACTATCCTGAAGGCCACAATGTCATGGACCTCGTCGAACGGGATGTTCTGCGCGACCATCTTCTTGTGTATGCTCTGATAGTGCTTCAGGCGGCCGTATATCTCGCCGACGACGTGATGCTCTTTGAGCGTTCTTTCGACGGAATTCTTGACCTCGGAGATGTGTTTTTCTCGCTGGCTGGCGCGCTTTTTGACCTGCTCGTCTATGTGGCGCCAGACGTCCGGTTTAAGATACTTGAGGGCCAGGTCCTCAAGCTCCACTTTCATCTCCTGTATCCCCAGCCGGTTGGCTATCGGGGCGTATATGTCGAGCGTCTCCTGCGCTATAGGCACCTGCCTCTTTTCGGGAAGATGCTCGAGTGTTCGCATGTTGTGCAGACGGTCGGCGAGCTTGATCAGGATGACGCGGATATCCTGCGCCATCGCCATGAGCATTTTTCTGAAATTCTCCGCCTGCTTTTCCTCGACGGAGGTGAACTGTATCCGCGAAAGTTTCGTGACGCCGTCGACCAAGTTCTTTATTTCGGGCCCGAAGAGGCGTTCCACTTCCTCGAGCGTCGTGACCGTGTCCTCGACCGTGTCGTGCAGAAGCGCCGTGGCGATCGACGGGACGTCCAGTTTCATTCGCGCCAGTATCCCGGCGACCTCCATTGGATGCACAAGATAGGGCTCTCCCGACTGGCGTGTCTGGCCTTCGTGCATCTTCGCCGAGAAGACGTACGCCTTCTTTATGACGTCCAGATCCGCTTCGGGGTTATAGGCGGAAATGGTATCGAGGATGTCATGGAGCCGGATCATTGGCCCCCCAAAATAGCCAAATAAAGGCCCCTTTACAATCGATTTTTTATACCCTTTTTGGAGGATTGATTATTGAGGAGACCTCTTTGCAGGCGCGTTTGAGGTCGTCGTTGACGACGCAGTAATCATAGCGGTCCCTGAAGGTCATTTCGCGTTCGGCGTTCTCGAGCCGCATTGCTATGACCGCCTCGGGATCGGTCTTTCTGCCGGAGAGTCGCTCCTTGAGCTCTTCGAAACTGGGCGGCGCCAGAAAGATGGTGACCGCCTTCGGATAGTGGTGTTTGAGCGCCATGCCGCCCTGCACGTCTATGTCGAGAATCACGTTCTTGCCGGCAGCCACGGCGTCCTCGATCTCCACGCGCGGCGTTCCGTAGAGTGCCCCATGGACCTGTGCCCATTCGGCAAAAAAGCCCTCGCCTACGAGGCGGCGGAAGGTCATTTCGTCCACGAAGCGGTAATCTTTTCCGTCGTGCTCGCCCTTTCTGGGCGGACGCGTCGTGTAGGAAATGGAGTAGACAAGATCGGGGATCCGCTTCAGAAGATCGGCGACCACCGTCGATTTGCCGGTGCCGGACGGCGCTGAAATGATGAAGAGACGGCCCTTTTTCATTGCTATTCGACGTTCTGGATCTGCTCTCGGAGGCGTTCAAGCTCCGTTTTGCAATCGACGACGAGGCGCGAGATGTTCGCATCGGCCGCCTTGGCGCCGATAGTGTTGACCTCCCTGTTTATCTCCTGAAGGAGGAAATCAAGTTTCCTGCCGACCGCGCCGTTGCCCTTGAGCAGGGTTTCGTACTGCTTGATGTGGCTCTCCAAACGGGTAAGCTCTTCCGCGATATCCTGACGGCCGCCGAGATATGCGACCTCCGTCTCAAGGCGCTGTTCATCCACCTGTCCGCTTCCTGATACCATGTTGCGTACGCGCACCCTGTGGCGGTCGGTCGCGGTCGCCGCCCGCTTATGGATCTGCGCTATGTTTCTCTGGATCAATTTTACTCTCGTCTGCTGGTCCTTTCGGATATGCGCCCCTTCCTTTGCGCGCATTACATCCACATGGTTCGAGGCCCTGGCGACAAGACCCTCGATCTGGCTCCACAGCCGGCTGTAATCTCCCTCTTTTTCCTTTAACGTAACAAAGTGATCCAGACCGACATAGTGCAGGAATTCGTCGGAGGCCTTGAGCTTCAGGTCTTTTTCCAGTTTCTTAAGGCAGCCCAGGTATTTTTTCGCCAGCTCCGAATCCACGGACAGTTCCACATCGCCGAAAAGCGGTATTTTTTCCTTAACAAATACATCAACTTTACCGCGCATATATTTGTTTTGAAGATGCTTTTTGATATATGATTCAAGAACGCCCATCTTCGGCGGTTGTTTGACCGATATTTCGCAGAAACGATGGTTCACCGTCTTGACCTCGATGAAGAGCCGGCCCTTTCCGACCCTGCCCTCCGCAGTCCCGTATCCTGTCATGGATTTCATAAGTGATTAGCCCTCGAATATGATCTTCGTTTCACCCATCTCGATCGTGTCGCCCCTTTGAAGGAGGCGCGATTCCACTTCCTGACCGTTCACAAAAGTGCCGTTCTTGCTCACGAGGTCGAGTATCCCGACCTGGCCTTCGTCCGCAAAGACCATGGCATGGAGGCGCGAAAGACTATGGTCGGTCAGGACGATGTCGGGGGCCCTTCTGAAAAGCCCCAACTGCTCGCCGGCAGCCGCCTGCGGTTGTTGGGGAGCCGATCTGAACTGTCTTTGAATATATTTCAGGATGAGGTTCTTGGTTCCCTCGTCCAGAGACATTGCGAGGTCGACATTGAAGATCATTGTCTTATTGATGTCGGCCTCTCCGCGCCCTATCCCCCTGCAGGATTTCTGTTCCAGTTGAAAATTGAGGCCGGCATCAGGCCCGGAGATGACCTTGAAAACGGACTTGGGAAGATGGGCCGCCGCACCCGACTTCGAAACGCCTCCCTTGAGGTCGGTGGCCTCTTCGACCAGCATGACCGGTATGTCGTCCTTGATGGGGTATTTGAGCTGGCAGCGAGAACAAACGAGGCCTCTTCCTCCGTCAGCGAGGGAGAGGCCCTGTTTGCATTGAGGACAAACCAAGATGTCTAATAGCTGTTTATCGATCAACTCTAATTCCCTATTTGCTCTTTGCCTTGGGTGTTGAGTTGCAGATCTTTATCACTTCGTCCGTAAGATCGTTGATCATCGGGGCGTATAGCACGACATCCTGCGATTTCTCGAGGACCATCGTATAATTACCCTTCGAACCCAGATCCTTTACGATCCCCTTGAGCTTTTCCAGAAGGCCTGCCGTGAGGGCCGCCTCTTTCTGGGCCATTTCCTGCTTGAAGGTTCCAAGCTTCTGCTGGAGCTCCATGAACTTATTGCGGTAGACGTCCTCTTTCGCCTTGAGCGCGTCCTGGCTCAAAATGAGGCGCTGCTTGTCCAGGTCCTCTTTCATCTTCTTGAGCTCGTTCTGGACGATGTCGAGTTTCTGCTGGCGTTCGTTGAATTCGGCCTTAAGGGTGCCCTTCGCGGACTTTCCCTCTTCGGTCTCATTGAGCGCGCGGTTGAAGTCCACATACCCGAACTTCAGGTTGTTCGACGCGGGCTGGTCCGCCGCCTTGACCATCGGGGCAGCCAGAAGCACAGCCAGGGCTACTAGGGCAAATACGGTTTTCTTCATACTTAAACTTCCTCCTTTTTGTTGTTTGCGTGCCTATAATACAGCCGAGCCAAGAAAACAAGGGGAAAACAAGGCGCAGGACTAGCCGGCAGTACCTCCAGTGCGGTATCCCGAGAGGTCCAGCGTGACAAATCTATATCCCAGTTTTTGCAGCTTATTTTCAATTTTTTCCCTGTTTGCCAGGACGATCGGAAATTCAGCCGGCATGACCTCGATGCGGGCGGTGTCGCCGTTGTGGCGCACCCTGACCTGCGTCACACCGAGCAGGCGCAGCAGTTCTTCAGCGGCGTCGATTTTTCCCAAGAGCTCCTTTGTAAGCTTGACCCCTGAAGGGATCCGCGACGAAAGGCAGGCGCTCGAGGGTTTTTCCGAGACGGAAAGGCCAAGTTCCCTTGCGAGCCGCCTCACATCGCCTTTTGTCATGCCGGCATCGACCAGCGGCGTGACGACGTTCTCCCTCTGCTTCGATGCACGATGTCCCGGGCGGTGGCCCGAGAGGTCCGAGGCGTTCGTCCCCTCGACTACATGGCGGAACCCTTTTTCAGAGGCGAGCTTCGAGACACCCTCGTAGAGCGCGTGTTTGCAGTAATAGCAGCGGTCGTCCGGATTGGAAGTGTAACGAGGATCGTCGAACTCCGATGTTTCGAAAAAGATATGGGGGATCTTCAGGTCACGGCATAGGGACTCGGCCGACCGCCTGTCGCGCGACGGGATGCTTGGCGATATCGCGGTGGCCGCGCACATATTATCGCCCAGCTCTTCGTGAGCCACCGCGGCAAGCACCGCCGAATCGACTCCTCCGGAGAACGCGACAACGGCGCTCTCCAGATCGCGGAGGCGCCGCCGTAATGAGATGATCCGATCTTCGTATGTCATGCTTTGATGGAAGTAAGCAGGTACTGCCGCAATTCGCCGACCGTCTCGGCCACCATGTCGGCGCCCGCCGCGTTCAGCTCCTCCTTTGTGCCGTAGCCGTACGTGACCCCTATGGACGGCATGCCGCACTTCTTTGCCGCCTGTATGTCAACGCCGCGGTCTCCGATGACGACACCGCCCTTGAGCTTTTCGCTCTTCAGGACGTGCTTTATCACGTCCGTCTTATCAGAGAGCTTGCCGGCCAGATCCGCGCCGTAGACCGAAGTGAATATCGGTTTTATGCCCAGATGATCGAGGACCATTTCGCAGGAGACCTGCGGTTTTATGGATGCAATGATAAGACTGCCCTGTTTTGAGACCGCCTCAAGAAGGCCGACTATGCCGGGGTACAGGCGGTGTTCCGCAATGCCTTCCTTATGAAAGCGTTCTCGATAGGAATCAATGCAGGATCTTAGGAATCTTTTGTCCTTCTTGCCCGTCACCTGCGTCAGGATCTCCTCCAGACTGAACCCTATGTAGCGTTTCAGGCGTTCGATCGGCACCGGTTTTACGCCGTGCTTCTTCAGCGCGTGATTGATGCAACGCGGGATCGCCGTGCCCGGATTTACGATCGTTCCGTCGAGATCGAATATGAAGGTTGGTCTTTTCATAAGGCCGCTCCCTTACACCAAAAAGGGGTTTATTTTCAAGTACAAAAAAGGGCCCCCAAAGGGACCCTTCTTTGGTAGCGGGGGCCGGATTTCCTCCAGAGGATCCACATCCGTAATCGCAGCGTCCGCACAAAACACGGCCGCTGCTCAACGGCTGCGTATGAACCGGGCTTCTTCAAACGAACCCCATACCAAAAAAGGGCCCCCAAAGGGACCCTTTCTTGGTAGCGGGGGCTGGATTTGAACCAGCGACCTTCAGGTTATGAGCCTGACGAGCTACCAGGCTGCTCTACCCCGCAATATGTGCGGGCGTTGGTATAGAATGACGGACAAACTGTCAAGGTATTAATTCCCTTTGCGGTTTCGGAAGATGCTCCATGCCTCTTTTCCGCACTCTCCTATCGAGAAAAGACACGGTGTGCAGGTCCCCTTTTTGATGAACTGCAATTTGCAGGGGACCTCCGCTCCGATCTCCGGCTTGACTGACGATTTGTTGTCCGTGAGCCGGACGCTCCGACCGTCAACACTGCCCTCGAAGTCGAAGATTACGGATCCCTCCCCGCTCCTTCCCGTCACGGCGCAGCTGCCCTCGAAGCTTTCGTAGGAACAGGGTCCGCCGACACGCGTTCCGGCCGTCGTATCCTTCGAACTACACGCGGAAAAGACCACGAGTGCGAGGACCATGATGAATTTGTCTCTCATGCCAGCAGGTTATAACGGATCGGGAGGCAATGTAAACAGTTGCATTTAGATATGGCGTGAAATAGATTCCGCCGGTAACCTATTTAAAAAAGGGAGGTGCCGCATGAAGAAAGTCTTGATCGCAGTGATGGTGGCAGCTGCCGGCCTGTTTTTTGTTTCCGTGGCCGGCGCACAGTTCGGCAACATCAAGGTGCCGACAAGCGTGAGCGACGTGCAGGGCAACGTTTCTGAAGTGGAGTACACGCAGTGCAAGGATCTGATCGGCAAGTACGACAACAACGTGGATTATACGAGCAAGAATCTGTTCAATCTCCTTGAGTCGAACAAGGACGTGCGCCTTGTCAAGTATTCGAAGGACTATTCGAAGTCAGCTAACAAGTGGGACAAGGAGAACATGGTGAAGGAGGGCGAGTTCAATTATAAGAACACTTGTTCCATCAGGGCAAACTGCACGAAGGAAAAGTGCAACGTCTATTGCAACAAGAAGTAGTTTGATCCATTACGATAGAAAAGGCGCCGGAACGACCGGCGCCTTTTTTTTGTTCCATAAGGAAGATCACCACCAATCCTCAAGACGGAACTCGATTGCGCTCGAGTCGGTGATATTTGTCAATCCTTCGACCACGCCCGCTACTCCCATGTTGACCATGTTCTGGTCCGGGACGTCCTTGTTGTATAAGTTGAGCGCGACCTGCGTGCCGTCCGGAGACCACATGATGTTTTGATCGCTGCCGTACGCTGCCTTGCCGTTGGATATCTTAGCGTTCATGCTGTTCCCCGACGTTATCACGTAGAGGTCGATGTCGCTGTCCGCGTTCGTTACGTCGTTGATGCACATATAGGCGATCTTCTTGCCGTCCGGCGAGAAATAGACCTCGCGAAGTCTTTCCAGGCCGCCGTTCGTTGTCCTGTTCGTCATCTCTATCTTTGAGCCGCTGCTCATATCTATCAGATAGAGGTCGTCGACATTGTTATCGCTGTCGTTGATGATAGCGGCCGCCCTCTTCCCGTCGGGCGATATGTCGTAGTTGTAGATGCTGAAGGCCTTGGCAAGGTTCGTGATGTTCCTTGTCGTGCCGGCGGCAATATCGTAGGAGACGAGGTCCGCCCTGCTCGCTGAACCGGGGATTGTGTAGAGGACCTTTTTGCCGTCGGGCGAGAACCTGCCCATTCCGATCGCCTTTTTTGAGCTCGTGTTATTTGTGATGTTGACGCCTCCCGTCCCGTCGGAACTTATGAGATAGAGGTTGTATGTCGAAGTATTAAGTTCCAGATTCTGATCCCTGAAATAGTAGACGATCTTCGTGCCGTCAGGCGAGAGGCGGAATTTTGTGATGCTGTACGCGTGCGTATCAGTATCTGCGGGGGTCTTCGTTATCCGCGTCGCCTCCGTACCGTCCGGCTTGAAGGAATAGACCTCGTAGTGTGTCTGACCCGATGCCTGTACCAGCGCGTATATCTTCGACACATCGGGCGCCCATTCAAAGTGGGAGTATAGAGGGGCTTTCGTATTGTCCCAGTAGAGCTTTCCGGTGTCAGCAGTAATGATCACCGGATCGCTTCCGTCGGCCCCCATTACGATAAGATAGTGATAGTCCGTTCCCGACAGGGAGCGCGTCAGCACATAAGCGATATATTT
>DYJF01000013.1:0-21093 GCA_020723205.1 Bdellovibrio sp. | reverse complement strand
CCGGCGACCACGCATATTTGGTCGTGTGCGCGCTCTCGTCGGTGTCGGTCAGGTCGGTGAGCTGTGCCGATCCGCTCGTATCTTTATTTGCGGACCATAGGTTCCTCGCGCCGGCCTCATTGGGATTTGTGGGATCATAGGTGGATGAGTAGATGAGCGGAGTCTCGCGTGTGGTGAAGCTCGTCGTGAGATCGCCGGCCGTCTTGGCGAGTATCAGGCCGCTGATCGCTATCTCGTAGGTCGCGCCGGAGATGAGCGGGTATGTTGGCGTGAAGGTCAGTGTCCTTGTCGCGGCATTATAGCTGACCGTTCCCGCTACGCTGATACCGTTAACGCTGACTGCGACCGATGAGTCGCTGATCGTCGATTCGTCGATGTCGGTATCAAAGGTTACCGTCAGTGAGGAGCCGACATCAACGTCAACGGCCCCGTCCTCGGGATAGACCGCGGAGATCTTCTCCGTACCAAGACCTCCCGTGTCGCTTTCAAGCTCCGCGTCCGTTGCGAAAGAGCCCGCGCCGCAGCCGACAAGCGAAATGGCGGCGAAGAGCATCAGGAGTTTATAAGCGTTCTTCATATGCCTCACCCCCTTGTTCCATTGTGCATAGATTATGCCATAACTAGTTGTAATTGAAGGAATTTATAACAGATTGATACTTACGGTGTTTTTTATACTTCGGATGTCGCGGCGCGTGAAAAAAAGTAAAAAATTACCCTAAGTTGCCCGAATGGACGTCAAATAATTGACTACCGTTTACGTAAGCTGGTATATATGCGGCATGAAAAAAATAGCATTCATTCTTATCGTGGCGGTACTGACACTGACGTGTGTCTTTGCGGAAGCTGGAAAAGTGAAGAAGCCGCAGGACGCCCCTGCTCCGTCCCCGTCCGCAACGGCGGGTAGCCCCGCATCGGCCTTTCAGCAGTCGAGCGACTGGGGGAAACTGGGCCAGAGCTTGCAGCAGGCGTGGCTGGACGCAATGAAGAGCGGAGACACGAAGCGCCGTCTGGAATGTTTTGTAAGGGTCCGCGCTCTCGATGACAGGCGCGGCGACCAGTCGTTTCTTGCCGATCAGGGTTTCTATGTCCAGATGTGGTCCGGCACGATAGCGAGAGGCCATATGAACGCCGAGGATCTTCCGGACGTGGCTGGAATTCCCATAGTCGATTCGATAAACCTTGCCAGTCCCCCTGTTCCGTCCAACCAGTAAGGAGCCCTTATGGAGATGATAGAGAGATATCTGTCCCAGGCGAGCAATTTCGTCTGGGGTCCTCCCCTTCTTATTCTTCTCGTCGGCACGCACATTTATCTTACGATCCGCCTGAGGTTCATACAGCGTTATCTTGGCAAGGCGATAAAGATATCGTTTCAGAGAAAGCGCGAAGGCGAGGGAGACGTCAGCCAGTTCGGCTCGCTGACCACGGCTTTGGCCGCCACGATCGGCACGGGCAATATCGTGGGTGTCGCCACGGCGGTAGCCGCGGGCGGGCCGGGGGCGGTGCTCTGGATGTGGCTCACGGGAGTCTTCGGGATAGCGACAAAATATGCGGAGGCCCTCCTCTCGGTGAAATACAGGATCACTACTGCGAACGGGATGATGGCGGGCGGGCCGATGTACGTCCTCGAGCGCGGCATGAAGCAGAAATGGCTCGCGGTCATTTTCGCGCTCTTCACCGCGATCGCCGCGTTCGGCATCGGCAACATGGTTCAGGCCAATTCGATCTCCATGATGGTCAAGGAGACCTTCAATATCTCGCCGTGGATAACGGGCATAATTCTAACTATCCTGACCGCAATTGTGATTTTGGGCGGGATCAAGTCCATCGCAAGGACATGTGAAGGTCTTGTGCCCTTCATGGCCATATTTTACGTCATCGGCTGCACGATCATATTGGTCATCAATTATAGGGCGATTCCTGATACGCTATATCTTATCTTCAGCTCCGCGTTCACCGGCCAGGCGGCGGTCGGAGGGTTCCTTGGGGCCGGCATGCGGGAGGCGATACGGTACGGTGTCGCCCGTGGGCTATTCTCGAATGAATCGGGCTTAGGAAGCGCTCCAATAGTTGCTGCAGCCGCGCAAACAAAGACGCCTGTGAGGCAGGCGCTCGTTTCTTCGACCGGAACTTTCTGGGACACGGTCGTCATCTGCGCGATAACCGGCCTAGTGGTCGTAAGCTCGGGTGATTGGACGCACGGTGTTTCGGGAGCTGCGCTCACGAAAAGCGCGTTTGCGCATATCCCCTACGTAGGGCCCATAGTGCTTACGGTAGGTCTTCTCACATTCGTTTTCTCGACGATACTCGGCTGGTCATATTACGGTGAGAAGGCCGCGGAATATCTCTTCGGCACGGGAGCGATAAAGGTCTATCGCTATATGTGGGTCGTTGCTGTTTTGGTGGGTTCCGTCGTCACCCTTCCGATGGTTTGGTCCTTTGCCGACATCGCCAACGGCCTCATGGCCGTGCCCAACCTTATCTCGCTCATCGCGCTGACGCCGGTCATTGTTGCGGAGACGAAGCTCCATCTCAAGTCTGAGATAGCGCCCCCCACACCGGGCAGCAAAGCGGCCGTTATGGAAGCAAACGCGGGGACCGACTGAACCCCGCGGAAAATAAAAAAACGCCCATGGGAACATGGGCGTTTTTTTTGCCGGTAAAATATTATTTTTGCTTCAGATAAACACCGTCTGTGGGCCCTGACGTGCGGACCGGTTTTGAGGGCCCGTCGTTGCTTGTCCTTTCGCTTATGGGCATCGGAACGAGCTCCCTGATAGGTCTTTGAAATTCATGCGCCGGTTTGGATATCTCGGTGGCCGGCTTGATGATGTCGTGCGTCGGGCTCGTCAGATCGGCCGTCGGTTTGGAAAGCTCCGGTGTCGAGGCCTTTGAATCGGCCGCGACGGTTGCGGATACAGGCGTCAGTTTGGTCGCGTTCGCGGAGAACGCAAAAAGAGCCGCGCAGATGATCGAGGCGAGTATAAAAGAATACTTCATCTTCATGATGCACCTCCCTTTAAGTGTTATAACGGACTGGACCGCCTTAGTCCATAAAAAAGTCCCTGTGCGATTTCACTGGCTTTTTATCGGCATATGGCTAAAAAAGTTGCGTGGAGGTTTTAATGCGATGCTTTTTCATGCTTTTAATGATGATGTTCCCCTCTTTCCTGTGGGCCGGCCAGCTCGATAGGGAGCAAAAGCTCGATGCGGGCTATATATTGAAGGAAATAACCGTGCCGCAGGGCGAGGACCGCGCTCTCGTTCTTGTAAACACCGTCATAGACGCTTCCCCCGGTTCCGTGTGGGACGCCCTCGTCGATATCGGCAGCTGGCCCAGATGGCTACCCATGACGAAGGATGCCGCGTTTCTCTCCGAAGAAGCTGCGGCGATGGTGACGCCCGAGATCGCCAAAGAGCGGGGAAAGGTGCTGGAGATAAGAGATAGATTCCCCCTGAAGGAAGGACCGTCCGGCTGGCGCGACCATTGGGTGCGCGTGGCATACGAGGAGTACGATCTCCCGTGGCCCATCAGGAACGAGTGGGTCGTCAGGCGCTACACTTACGACATACACAAGGATTTTGCGCGCGCCTCGTGGAAACGGATAGATTCGACGAGGGAAAGCAACGACGGCTACTGGGACGTGAAGGTCTGGAAGGACGGTCGCACATATCTGACATATTGCTACCGCGTGAAGCCCAAGGAGAACGTGCCGGAAGCCGTGTTCAAAACGGCCGTATCGATGACCGTTAATTCCATGATAAAGGCGCTGCGCCACGAGGCGCAAAGGCGCGAGATGATTTCCGCCGCGACCGGACCCGGTCATGGAACGTAGGTGGTCGGGCAATCCGCCGCGCCTCCGACGAGCCCGGCAGACCTGAACCGCACGTAATCGAACTTAGACGAATAGCCGGCAAGATCCCAAGCGAAGGATTGACCGCGACATCCGCATTGGCGGTCAGCTTTGTCGTCATGGAAGGCGCTGTCTGGAGAGCGGTGTCGAAGGTCAGCGCCCATACGATGTTTCCGGATGAGGCGGAGGGCGAGTAGGATTTGCCGACCGCGACGACCAACGGCGTCCCCGACCCGCTTGGCAAGATCGGCGTCGAGCCGCCGGAGGTCGAATCGGAGACAGTGATGGCGAAGCCGCGCAACCGATTATAAAAAGAGAAACGAGAAGAAGCCCCAGACAACACCTCATACGTCATCCCCCTTTTCCAGCGCTCTGATATGGTGAGGAGCAATAATCGTACCACCGTGCTCTGATAAAATATCAAATAGATCAACCGGTTATGGGGGAGAGACGACTGTGCAGGGTGGAGCGTGTCGCATTTTGTCAATTAATTGACAAAATGGGGTTTGTCTTAATGCGACAGGTGCGTACACACCTGTGTACGCTTTCTTCGCATCCCCTGCAACTTAGGTAGGTACGCGTGCCGATAATTATCGTGAGGAGGCAAGTATTATGAAGAAAACCGTGTTTTGGGCCTTAACGCTGATAATAATGTGTCTTTTTGCAAGAGAGGCATTGGCGGCGCCGCAGGCCGCCCTTGTTCCCGGGCATGAGGGCCCATTTAATTTTAGCAGAACGGCCGAGGAATATTCCATAGAGGTCGAGGAGATCGTGCAAGCCGACAGCAGCTACATGTCGCTCGAGAACGGTAAGTTCATCTTCATGGGGCTCTTTGGTAATATGACATATAATAAAGGCGACGAACTCGCATCAACGCCTCGGCTCTTCCTGCGCTTCCATAGCAGAGCGACAAATACGGCGACCGACTGGGTGGTCGCACCGAGCTATTCGAAAAAGAACACGCCTTGCGATATCGTCGACCATCCCACTCATGTGAGAATGAAGAAGTTCGAGTGCATGCTCTACATCCCGAGCGACGGTTTTTTCAGATCGATGCGCGTCGAGATGGTGGTCGCTTCCATAGCGTCGAAAACAAAAAAGATCGCGGTGTCGGACCTCTTTACCTATGATCATTCGCCGTCCTATTTCATCACGTTCGATTACGACGGCGACAATGTCCCTGACGAGAACGACAATTGCTTCAAGGCGGCGAACACCGATCAGGCCGACGGCGACGGCGACGGCTTGGGCGACGTCTGCGATGATAAGGTGGACGCCGCTCAAGACCCGGACCCCTGCGCCGACGATGCCGCGTCGGATGAATGTATCAAGACGGTGGACGCCGATGCCGACGGGTTCACAGGCGATGTCGATCTCTGTCCCGATGTCGCGGGCATAGAACCGGACGGTTGCCCCGCTGCGCCGGAGGGGGTCACGGATGAGCCGGCTGTACTGGATGATTCCAGCGCAGATTCCATCAGTAGCGACGATGCGAGCTGGTGCTCGTTCGTTCCGAACACGACAGTAAATCCCTTCCTTGGTTTTATTATGGCAGCTCCCCTTTTTCTCCTTCTTGCAAGAACGCGCCCGAAGCGGGGGAATTAAGTGGCTGGCATCTGGCACGATAGTTGCTGTATAATAAGGTCGGTAATATTCGGTAATATAGGGAACGGCTATATGATGAATGGGAAGTTCTTTTTTATCTCTCTTATGTTGGTCTGTTTCGCGGCTTGCTCGTCGCCGCAAACCACTGCTCAAGCCCCGACCGATGGGAACATTTCAAGCCGAGCGGATGATTGCCTGATAAGCGGAGATTGTGAAGAAGAGGAATCTTTCGAGGAAGAGGCGCCGCCGGAGAGCGATGGGACCACAGAGCCCGTTGTTAAGGAGGTCAAACCGGTTCGGATCAAGACGGCAAAGCTCAAGAGCGGGATAGCCGGTCAGGAGTACAGTCAGGAGATAACCGCAGCCGGCGGGAGCGGTAAATATGTCTGGACGATAGACGGCGGGGCAGATGAATTCGACCTGGTGGACGATGACAAGGATGACGACTCCGCTATGGTCAAGGGGAAGACTTTGACGTTCGGCGCGAAAAACCTGACGGTAACGGTAAGCGATGCTGGCGATACGGCGAAGACGGCGACCAAAACCTTCAACTTTGATATTACGGAGCACATAGCGCTGAACGCGTACCGTCCTTACAAGAGGGGGTTGTTCGGGAGCTTCGTATGTCCCGAAATCGTTGTTGAAGAAGACAACCTGAAGGCGAATTCGATGATATTCGTCCCCTGCAATGAGAAGAATTACAGAGTTTTGAGTGCGACGCCGGGGGGCAGAGCGGACAGCGTTGTCATACCTGCCGTTGATCTCAAGGGGCCCATGTTCTTGAAATTCGAGGTTTTGGGACACGGGAAGGATTATAAGTGGAAGACGAGCAAAGACGCTCAGGTCGTAAAATATCATCCCGTGAAGAACGCCAACGTAGCCGACAGTATAGATACCTCCGTTATGTATCTTGCGGTAAAGGGATATCCATCGGAGAAGGATATCGATCTTGGACAGATCGACATTGATATCAAGGATGAGCTTGAAAGCGAGGCGAAGCTGACCATCTCTTCGCTCAAACTGATCGGGGATCCCTGCGCAGGAGTTTCTCCGATGAAGCTTGATGTTTCATATGATCCCAAGCCGAAAGAGCACTCTTCAGATAATGAATTGAAAGCGACCTTCAAGGTCAGCGGTGGAAAAGGACCTTACGACTGGTCAGGCGTTCAAATCTACGGATCGCCTTCCAATACGGAAATGACATGCGCAATACTTAACGATCTCAAGGACAGGCATGGTGATACGATGAAAGTAAAATGCACGGCGGCAAAGGCCTCCGCCAAGGCAGATATGTGCCGCGCAGTGACTAATACGCAATCGCGCGTCATAACGGTCAAGGACCAGTGCGACCATGTGGCGAGAAGATCGGTTTCGTTGACGACAAGTTATCCCAGCATAACAACGATCGGTTCATTGATCGTTATAATTAAAGCGAGTGATATTGTTCATACGGAGGACACGGTCCTTAAGGTTCAGTTGCTGAAGGACAAGACCATCTACGGCGAAACGGTCAATTTTACAGGCGGGTATAATGACAATAAAAATGTGTACGGAGCTCACGGGTCGGATGATGGTTCACCGTTCGATACGGGCAGTAAAATTTATCAAGGCATGGGTGTTTCTGCGGCGAACTGGGACATTCCCATATCAGAAGTCGACAAGATAGTGATCCATGTCGAGGACAACATATGCGGCGATTGCTCTCCTCTCGACGTGGATGTTGAGGTGGTAGGGATCACCAATTTCTTTTGTTATCAGGTCTGGGAGGACGGCGATGGAAGCGAGGGACTTCCCAACGTCATCGATGAGGACATAGCGGGGAAGGCGCCCGGCCGTTTGAGCAAGGATTACTTGATAATGAGCAAGGAACCGTGCGCGGATAACGCTAAATTCCCCGGTTGCTGGAATATGGGAGAATGGTATTATTTTGGAAAATATTTTATGAGCGCCTTTGATTAATACGCTCCTCAATTTTTTAAAATCCCTTGATATTTGACTTTTTCGCGCATATTCTCCGCACACTTTGTATATTAAAAAAAGGAGGATGTGCATATGACCGAGAAAGAGCTGGATGCAGTAACGACTCAAAACATCGACCCCTCCATAAGTGCATTTGAGAACGCCTTAAAACAATTCGACGCGGCCGCCAAGGTGCTCAATCTCACTCCCGACCAGATCGCTGTCATCAAGGCGCCTAGGCGCGTCATGGAGGTCCAGCTCCCCGTCCGCATGGACGACGGGAGCATCCATGTGTTCACGGGCTACCGCGTTCAGCACAACACGACGCGCGGACCTGCGAAGGGGGGCGTGCGCTTCCATCAGGGTGTGAACCTCGATGAAGTGAAGGCGCTTGCCTTCTGGATGACATATAAATGCGCCGTAGTGAACGTTCCGTTCGGCGGCGGAAAAGGCGGAGTGATCTGCGATCCCTCGAAGATCTCGAAGGGCGAACTTGAGCGGCTCGCGCGCCGTTATTTTGCCGAGATGGTGGACATGTTCGGTCCCGACCGCGACGTCCCCGCTCCCGACGTCGGGACGAACCCGCAGATCATGAGCTGGTTTATGGACACCTATTCGATGCACTACCGCGAGTATCTGCCCGCCGTGGTCACCGGCAAACCGCTCGAGCTGGGCGGCTCCGAAGGCAGGACCGAGGCGACCGCGCAAGGGATCGTCCACACGATCAGGGAGGCGGCGAGCCATCTGAAGATCGATCTAAAAAGATCCACCGTCGCTGTTCAGGGGTTCGGAAACGTAGGGTCGTATTCCGCCAAGATCCTTCATAATGAGGGATGCAAGGTCGTTGCGATCTCCGACGTGAGCGGCGCTTATTACAACGAGGGAGGGATCGATATCCCGGCGGTGTTCAACTATATGAAGGGCCGCAGATTGCTGGAGGGCGTGGATAAGGGATTGAAGCTTCAGAAGATGAAGAACGCGATGGAGCTTCTGGAACTTCCGGTCGACATCCTCGTCCCTGCCGCGCTTGAGAATCAGATCACTTCAAAGAACGCCGGGCGCATAAAGGCGAAGATGATCGCCGAGGGCGCCAACGGACCGGTGACGTTCGATGCGGATAAGATACTCGATGAGAAGAGGATATTCACCATCCCCGATATTCTCTGCAATTCCGGCGGCGTGACGGTCTCGTATCTCGAATGGGTGCAGAACAGGATGGGCTACTACTGGAGCAATGAAAGGATACAGGAGGATCTGTCCCGTCTCATGAAGGATGCGTTCAAAGCGGTTCTGGATACCTCGCTGCAATATAAGGTAAGTATGCGTGTCGCGGCGTTCGTCGTGGCGATCCAGCGCGTCACAAGGGTCGCAGAGATGCGCGGGCTGTATGCTTAAAGCAGTGAGTGCAACGCGCCCACTGCTTCTTTTATTTTTAGTTCCGGCACCAGAAACGCCACGTTGATCTCCGATGCGCTGCGCGTGATCGCTCGGGCGTTGATCTTCGCGTCCGCCAGTTTTCCGAATATCTTGCCGATCGAAGCCGCGTTTCCCTTGAGTTCGTCGCCCACCATGCAGATGATGGCCATGGACGGCTCGTATCTGGAGGTCGCGATCTCCTGGAGCTTCTTTTGAGCTCCGGCGAGTTGTTCTTTCTTCAGGCCCGATTGCGTGATGAGCGAGATGCCGGCCTCGCTGGTCGTTATCATATGGGCGACGATCCCCTCCTCTTTCAGGATCTTAAGCGCCATGCCCAGAACGTCGGGCACCGAATGGAATCGCGGTGAGTTCAGATGGATGAGGGTCACGTCCTCTTTATATGCGACCGACTTTGCGATGTTCCTTGTGATGACCGCCCTCGAGAGTATCGTCGTCCCCCTGTCGTTGTCCTTCAGGACGTTGGAGACGCGCACGGGTATGTTCTCGCGTATCGCGGGGACGAGGGCGGACGGGTGAAGGACCTCCGCTCCGAAATATGCGAGCTCGGAGGCCTCGTCGAACGATATCTCGGGAATGTTCTTCGCGTCCTTCACGATATCCGGATCAGCCGTCATGAGGCCGTCGACGCTCTTCCATATTATGACCTCTTCCGCGTCGACGGCGGAAGCGATCAGCGTGGCCGAGAGATCGCTTCCGCTCCTTCCAAGCGTCGTTACCTCGCCGTGTTTGTCTTTTCCCAGAAAACCGGTCACGACCGGTACGTCCTTTTCCTTGGAAAGGTTCTTTGCAATGTGCGATCCGATGTCCGGAAGCGGCGCGGCGTTCCCGTAGTTGGAATCGGTGATAAGACCGATGTCGTAAGAATTGACGGGGACCGCCCTCACTGCGCCGGCGGAAAGGGCAGCGGCAACGATCCTCGATGAGAGGCGCTCGCCGAAGGAAGCGACATTGTCGAGCGTCCGCGGCGTCAGCTCTTTCAAGAGCCCTATGCCGTGGAGAAGCGCTTCAAGGCGCGTCAGCAAGGGGTCTATGATGCCCTTGGGCACGCCGCATTCATGGGCGAGTGCGGAGTGATATTCGCGGATCGGACCTGTCCTTATCTTCCCCTCTGCGGCCTTCTTCGCGGCCAATATCAGGTCGTCGGTCGTCTTGCCGTGTGCAGAGACGACCACGACGGGTTTTTTATCCCTGAATGAGCCGACGATGTCGATGCATCGCCTGATGCCCTCTGGTGTTCCGATCGTCTGACCGCCGAATTTTAGGACTATCATTTGTTTCCTTTCACGGGCCTTTCAACGAATGGATGATATTTCACTCCGCTTCCGGTGCCCGGTATCGGTGCCGAGGGCTTCGTCAGAAGGAAGTTGCCGTCCGTGATCCATTTTTTAAGGGTCTGCGCTATCTCCCTCGCCATCGGCATGCTGGAGATGGATGCGGTCTCGATTTCCCTGCCCTGAAGATTTATCCTGCCGCTCCCTAACTCCGCATATGAGACGTGTGCGATGGGTTTGCCCTGAAAGTTCGGATAATCTTCGCTGTAGTCCCAAACGGGCGCCATAATGTCGGCGTCGCTTACGGCGCAGGACGCGATCATCTCCTCGTCGAGGACCGGTATCGGCACGCCGATGCCGACGGCCAGAGAGACGCCGTAACCGGTCATCGATACGCCGCGGATGTATCTTCGGCTCATGGTCTTCATATCTCCCACGAGAGCCAGTGTGCCGGCGCCGCCCATCGGTATCCCCTTTTCGTTCCTCGGCACTTCGGGGTTATGCTGCGTGCCCTGATAGAAGACGTAACCGGTCCCCCCGCCCAGAAATATCTTCGTCCCGATACCTATCGTCCTGTAGTTCGGGTCGTTCAAGAGCGGGCTCAACTGTCCGGCGGAACAGTAGTTCGCGTTCCCGAAGTTGGGCCGCAATATCCCCATGTACGTATAGATGGGGTGCTTCGCATGTGCGTTCACGGCGACGTTATAGTTTTGGTAGGCGTTGCGCGGATTGAGAAGCGTCGCCGATGGAAGGTCACGGATATTGATCGTCGCCGTTATTTCCTTTCTCGGATAGCACTGGGTCCCGTGCGACGTCGCCTCGAAGACGACGTCCTTGCCGGACACTAGATCCTCGATCACGTGTCCCCCTCCGTACTCGAATTTTCCCGGAAAAACCTTGTTGGCCGGATCGTCGTCCGGCATTGCCGTGACGCCGATATATAGATCGACGGCCGCGACGCCGCAGTAGACGGGGACGCGGTTGAGGTACGCCCGCTTATAGTTCATCCTCGGCTTCGTGTGGCCCGTGTTCAAAAGCGCGCCGGAAGAGCACATGGGGCCGAACGTACCGGTCGTCACGACGTCGATTTCATCCGCCGCTTTCTTTGCCCCTTTATCCTTTACTATCTCAATGACCTCCTCGGCGGTGACGACGACCGCCTTGCCGTTTTTTATCTTTTCGTTGATCTCTTCGTATGTCTTTGTCATTTAGTTCTCCTTGTCATGAAAGATGTTCGCTCACCGATCCCAGCGCGTGATACGGGCACGCAGGTATGCAAAGCTCGCATGCGATGCATCTTTCCGAATTGAACTGGAGCTTACCGCTCCCGTCGACCGTCAACGCGCGGGGCAGACAATGCGCCACGCAGGCGCCGCAGTCGACGCACTTCTTATCGTCCCAGATCAAATTCTTCGCTGGAAAG
The DNA here is from genome assembly GCA_020723205.1 of Bdellovibrio sp. Classification (GTDB taxonomy): domain Bacteria; phylum UBA10199; class UBA10199; order 2-02-FULL-44-16; family DYJF01; genus DYJF01. Next base: position 9,547 of record DYJF01000013.1, on the reverse strand, counting down.
ATCATATCGACGCGGTGATCCCTAAGATAATCGAAGGCCTTCTGCACGATGGCATGTTCTCCCTCAATCTGGACGAACATCGTGCCGTCCTCTTCAGGTGTTATAGATGCCTGCAGTATGTTCACCGAGACGTCGTAGTTGCGTATGAGCCCGCTGATAATCGGTTTATCAACGAGATCGGAACCGAAGTGAAGTATCGCGCTTTTTTTCGTCATCATCTCCTCCTATTTTACGAGTTCAATTTCACCGCAAAGGCCTATTTTGTCCTTCATGGCGGCGATAACGCCTCTTATCTCCTTGAACGACCTTGCATGTTCCAGAATCTTCTCGATATCGGAGACCTCTTTGACCATGTTGCACAGTGAGGTTGCTGCCGCATCCGCGTAAGCAGCGTTGTGCGATACTACGCAGACCGCGTCGGCCTTTCCGAAGCTCAGCGAATGGCCGACGGTCCCGCTCGACGTGCACACTCCGAGAGGCGCGCCGTGCGAAAAGACGCTGAAGCGCACGTTTCGTGTGAACGGCGAATCATCGCCTGCGAAGAGTCCGAATGTCAGCGGCCTTCCGGAACGCACGAATATGTCCCCTCCGTTCTCGATGACGACATCTCCCGAGAGCTGCTCACCGATATAATCCGCCACTGCTCCGGCCACCGCCGCCATGGGCCCCACTCCGAAAATATTCGCCGCCTCGGCCATTCTTTGTACTATTAGCGGCGCGTCCGGGCGGACATCATAAGGAGAAAGTACGGTCCTGAAGGAGGGATCGCTCTCTATGTAGCTCTCTATGTCTCTTCTCGCTTCGCAAAGGAGGCCGTTCGCTGAAACGCGCACGTCGTTCTCTGCGAGGATCAAAAGGTCGCTTTCACCGAGCGCGACCCTCGTCCGAACAAAAGCGCGAGAACCCACCCATTCGCGGTATGTCCGTTCTTCGTACATAAATAAAAAAAGCGCCAGGTCTCTTAGCCAAAACCCGGCACTTTGAGTTTCAAAAAAGTTGTGCCTGCTATTTGGCTGGGGCTTCTGTAACGCCCCCGGCCATCGTTTCCTGGCAATCTACCAGAAGCCGGAAGATTGCCGAATATGCTCCCTCCACCGGAGCACGCTCCGGTACCATGAGATTGGGGCCGACGGATATCAGATCGAGCTCGAAATCCGAGGTGTCCGTCGGGCTCATCATGTAGGAATATTTCTTTCCCATGCTCTGAACCGTCAGGAAATATTCCTTGTCGCGCTTTTCCACGATCGCCTGCGGATAGGTGCCGAGCTCCGTGCGGCCCTTGCGGTCCAAGGTTATTTCCTTGCACTCGTTCAAACCGCGCAGATACCAGTGCCCCTTCCACTTCGCCTTCGCGTTGAGCGGTGCGGCAAACCAAAGCGCGATCATAAGGGCGCAGCAGATGGTGATGATACGTTTCATCGTTCTCCTCGCTTGGAATCTATTTCACGAACTTCGTCGTCGCCACAATCTTGTCGCGTGCGGGCTTGAGTTTCGTGTCGAACTCGGCGGCTTTACCCTTGTCGTTGAATTCGTCGCAGAGCTTCTCGCCCGATTTCGTGCAGAGAAACTCGCCGACGAGGTTGTACATATCCTGTCCGCGCTTCATATTGACCGCCGTGACATAGCGCCACACAGTCGCTTTCTGTTTCTTGTCGCCTATCTTGACCTTCTTTGTTTCCGGGCAACGGGTCGTCGTGAGCATCGCCTTCTGGCCGGCCCACGTGATCGATCGCTGCTCGACTATCACGCAATCCTGTTTCTCTTTTTTTGCTTTCTCTTCCTTCTTCGCTTCTTTCTTTGAGGCCTTTTCCGATTTGGGTTCGTATGTCATGACCATGAGGTTCAAGTTCGGAATCTCGTCGTCCTTCGACTTTAGGTCTTCGGAGAACCTGACGCTGCACATCTTGGGCATCATCTTGCCCATGGGGACTTCGACCCCGTAGCCGACGTCGACCTTCGCCTTTTCAGACTCCTCGGAGTTCCATGTCCCGGGGTAATTCAGGCGGAATTTGTACTCGCTGTTCGTGTAGGTCTTATCGGGCGTCCCCTTCTTCGCCGCGGAGGACACCGCGGGCAGAACCACCGCCAGAACCAGCGCCAGAGCGATGCATGTCTTTCTCATATTTTTGCCTCCTCTTTATGGTCTAAGCGATTATAATAATCGGTAAAAATTGTAAAATAAAAAGTTTTGCACCCTAGAACAGGTTGCCGATCGTGAAATTGAAGATCACGCTGTCCTCCCACGGACGTTTGTTTATGGGTATGCCCCATTCGAAGCGCATGGGGCCCATGGGTGAGTTCCAGCGTATGCCGGCCCCGTAGTCCATACGAATGTTGGTGATCGATATGTTCTCCTCCTCCGCGTAGGCGTTGCCAGCGTCGAAGAAGACGACGGCACTGATGCCGGCGGGCTCGTACATCCACCATTCAAGCTCGTTTATGAGGATCAGGAGCTTGTCGCCGCCGTATACGAACTGTTCTTCCCCGCCCGACGGCGAGGACGGGATCCTGATCGTGGGACCCACGGAATTGGGATAGAAGCCGCGCAGCGAGTTGGGGCCGCCGGCAAAGAAGCGTTCGAACAGCGGCACAGAATTGTCGTTCAAGCTCTTGATGTATCCGACGCGGAAGAACTGCTTGAGCACGAGCTTCTTCTTGAAGAACGGCTCGTAGGCCATGAAGCGGAAGTTGACGCGGTAGAAGTCGTTGCTGCCGCCCAACTTCGCGCCGGAAATCTCGTTGTTGACGACGCCGTAAATGCCGGATCGCGGCGTGATACGGTTGTCGCGAAGGTCCTCTGCGATCGCCAAATTGAGGGCGGAGGTCACTCCGGACGCGTTCTGTCTGAACACCTGCGGGACCGCGTACGAGAAGTCGGAGACCTTGATGTCCTCCAGCTGATAGCCCAGCTCCGCCGACCACGTGTCGAAGAAGCGGTGGCCCAGCGTGACGCTGCCGCCGAACGACGTGCGCCGGAAGTCTATATAATGATACGCGTTGCGGTAGACCTCTCCTCCCAGCATCCACTCGCTGTCGAGGAAGTACGGGTCTCTCGCTGAGAGCGAGAACATCTGGCGCTTCTTGGAGAGCTCTGCCGAGATGCTTCCCGAAACGCCGTAGCCGAAAAAATTCTCCTTTGAGACCGACGCGGTCAATATGAAGTGTTCGATGGAACTGAACCCGGCGCCGATGTTGAAGCTTCCGGTGGGGCGCTCCTTGACAGTGACGTTCAAGACCATCGTGTCGTCGCGGCTGCCGCGCGGCGTGGCGAAGTTGACCTCCTCGAAGTAGCCGAGCTGCATCAGTCGCATGCGGCTCTCGCGCAGCCCCCGCTCGCTGTAGCGATCGTTCTCCTTGACGCGAAGCTCGCGCCTGATCACCTTGTCGCGGGTCGTCGTGTTGCCGATGATGTTGATGCGCTCTATAGTTATTCTCTTGCCCTTTTCGATCGCGAAATTGATATCCGCCGTCAGCGTCTGGTCGTTGGGCACGGTCTGGGGCACTATGTTGGCGTATGCGTAACCTTCGTCCCCGTACCGCTCGGACAGCCCCTGTATATCCTCCTCGAGGTTCCTCTGGCTGTAGATGTTGCCCGGCTTCGTCTTGAACGCGCTCAAGAGCTCGTCCTTCGTCGTCAGGATGTCGCCGCTCATCGAGAGACTTCCGATCCTGTACTGCTGCCCCTCCGTGATCTGGAACGTGATGAAGAGGTATTTCTTGTCCTTGCTGATGGAGGTCTTAGCCGGCTGCACCTTGACCTTCAGGTACCCGTGGTTGAGATAATGGAACGTAAGCATCAGGGCGTCCTGCGTCAACTGCTCCTCGTTGTATTTGCCGGAGCCGGTTATGAAGGAGAACGTGCTCTTCTTCTTGGTCTTGATGACCGAGCGCAGGTCCTTGTCCTTGAAGACCTTGTTGCCGATGAAGTCCACGCGGCGCACGATGACGCCCTGATTTTCCTGTATGTCGAAGACGAGTTTCGCCTCGCCGCCGTCCAGGGGCTCGACGTGGTGGTCGATGGTGACGAGGTAGAAGCCCTTTTTGGCGTAGGCGTCGCGGATTTTCTCCGTGGTGTCCGCGAGATCCTTTTCGTTGAGCGGGCTGTACGTCTTGACCGTCACGTCCTTCTTGAGGTCGTCGTCCTTGATCTTCTTGTTGCCTTGAAAGTCGATCTCAGTGATGAGCGGTTTTTCGACGAAGATATACTTGAGAAGAACTCCGCCGCCCTTGGGAGAGGAGTCCACCTTGATGTCCTCGAACTGGCCGAGTTTGTAGAGCGCCTTGATGTCCTGCGAAACGATGTCCGGATTTTGCGACGCGCCCACCCTGCTCTGTATCGTCTGCTGGATGGTCGCATCCGGCGTGCGGACGTTACCCTCGAAGTCTATTTCGGTGATCGTACGGCCCTCTGCGCCGGCGGAAGAGGCCAGAAATAAGAACGACGCAAGAAGACCAAGACAAAGGACAAAGTAAGAGCGAATTTTCATTTTATAGCGCATTGAGCTTTCCGTCTTTGAGCAGCAGTTTTCTGGGGAGCACGTTCAGAAGCTCCTGATTGTGGGATACGATCAACATCGATATCTTGTATTCAGCGTGCAACCGCATGAGATAATCGAACACTCGTTCGCCGGTCTCCCGGTCGAGATTGCCGGTGGGCTCGTCTGCAAGAATGAGCTTGGGCTGCATGACCGCCGCCCGCGCGAGCGCTACGCGCTGCTGCTCGCCGCCGGACATCTCACCCGGCCGGTGCGACGCGCGGTGGCCCAGGCCGACCTCTTCTATCGCCTTGAGAGCGAGCTCGCGGGCCTCGCGCCTTTTCATCCCCGCTATAAGGCAGGGCATCATTGCGTTCTCAAGCGCAGTGAACTCCGGCAGGAGATGGTAGAACTGAAAGACGAAACCTATGGAGCGGTTCCTGAAGGCGGCAAGCCGTTTCTCGCCCATTTTGCTCAGGTCGGTCCCCTCGAAGGAGACGCTTCCGGCGGTCGGTCGGTCGAGCCCTCCTACGATATGGAGCAGCGTCGATTTTCCGGTCCCCGAAGCGCCGTATATCCCCGCGAGCTCGCCCTTTTCCATGTCGAGATCAACGGACCTCAATACTTCGACGGCTGTGGGACCGCCGTTATAACTCTTCGTGAGATTGCGGATCGTCAGAAGCATTTATAGATTTCCACCTATGGGGAGTCGTGAGAGTCGTCTTGCAGCAATGCCGGATGTCCCCCAACACATCAGGATGCTAAAGAACCCTATCATGCCGCATATAGTCCAAGAAATGTCAATAGGCAGGGCCGAGAGGAAATAGACCTCCGGCTCCAGTCGTATTAAATGTAGGCGTTTGACGGCAAGCGAAACCGCCGTTCCCAACGCTATGCCCGCAGTGGTCCCTATGATGCCCGTTGAAAGCCCGCCCCTTGTGAATATTCTCTGCAGGATCGAATCTCTCACGCCGAGCGCCTTTAGTATGGCGACCTCGTGTGCACGATACACTATAAGAAGGACGAGCACCCCGATGATATTGAACGCTGCGACGATCACAAGTATACCCATGATGATGGAGAAGACGAACTTTTCGAGCGAGAGCGCCTCAAAGAGATCGCGGTTGAGCTCTCCCCATGTGACCGCCTGATACGATGCCGGAAGGTCGTTGTTGAGGCGGTAGGCAAGCGTTTCCGCCTTGGCGGGATCGTCAAGTTTTATCTCTATGCCGCTTGCGATGACGGGACCGGTCTCGAAGATCCTTCTCGTGTCGGGTATCCCCATCAGCGCGAACTGCGCGTCGTAATCGTGGAGGCCCGACTCGAAGGTGCCTGCGACTCGGGCAGTGATGAACTGCTGGCCCTTGATCATTTCCGGAACCATCAACTTCACCTTTCCGGGGGAACCCAGTTGTTCGGCAAGTGCTTTGCCCAGAACGATCGCCGGCTCTTCGGCGGACGGCGCAAGCGCGTCCGAGAGATCGCCTCCCGATGTCAGATCGATCCGCATCCTGTTCACGTCGCGGATCGTCTCCGGATCTATCCCTTTGACGACCATGCCCTTTATTATTCCCTTGGAGATCGCAAGTCCCTCCCTGTAGAGGAACGGAGTGATCCCATGGATCCCCTTTCCTTCGATCTCGTGAAGCCGCCTGACGGTATCGGGAGCGAACCTCGCGAACCGTTCCGGTGAGTATCTTTTCCAGACATCGACGAACTCCGGATGGTCTTCGAAGCGGAACGATATGTCGTCGTGCAGCTTCTTTGCCGCAGTATAGAATGCAGACAGAGTTTCGACTGCGGGCATGAGCCACTTTCTTTTTTCAACGAACGCCCTCTCCTCGGCGGACGGCTCGAGGGTCGAAAGATACGAAAGGGTGGAACTTAGATCCTGCATCTCGCCCGCCTTGAGGACGACCACGTGTGCGTTGAAGTCGAGTATCGCGCGGCTGTACTCGCGCTGGAAACCGTTCACGATCGAAAGAGCCACGACAAGCGTAGCCGCGCCCAGCGCGATTCCGGCGATGGCAATAACGCGCATCACCACGAGCGAGGGCGGCAGATATCTCGCCTGGTTGAACCTGTGCGCGACTGTGGAGACGAATCTCATTACTCGTACCTCAACGTGACGACCGGGTCTTCGGTCGTCGCCTGGCTCACGGGGTAAAGGGACGCGAGCATGGCTATAAGCACGCCGCCCGCTATGAAGACGATCGTCCACATGAGCGACCAGTCCACAGGCAGCGCGTCCAGATAATATGACGCCGGAAGGCGAAGTGGCCATCTGATGAGGGCAAGACAAGCAAGAGAGCCCGCCACTCCGCCTATGAGCGCCCCCACTGCGCCGATGCGCATTCCGTGCATGATGAAGATCTTCCGTATGGAGCGGTCGGTCATTCCGGAAGCGCGCAGGATCGCGATGTCCTTTCTCTTGGTCGAAACGACCATCATGAGCACGCCCACGATCGAGAACGAGGCGATAAGGATTATAAGGACCAGGACCCCGGCCATTGCGAACCGCTCCAGTTTCAGCGCCGCGAAGAGCTTTCTGTTCTGTGTGTCCCAGCTCGCGACCATCCATTCCTTGCCGAGCGATTCTTTGAGGCCCGCGGCGATGCGGGGCGCCTCATGGGGATTGGCGAGCCTTATCCGGAAACCCTCCATTGCCTGAACACCCAGAAGTTTCTTGGCCTCAAGTTGCGAGATGAACGCGAACTTGCTGTCGTATTCGAAGACGTTGGAGCGGAAGGCGCCGGTCAAGCGGTATGTTCTGATGCGCGGTTCCATCTCTCCCGTGGGGCCGATGCCGGCAAGAGGCGCGACAAGGTCCACGCGGTCAAAGAAATCGGGATGCACGGTGAGTTGCGAGAGTATCTCCGCGCCAAGTATGACGCCGGGAAGAGAGGGTTGGGGAGCTTCAAGCTCGCCGAACTTTTCCGAGCCCTCCGGAAAATAGAATTCTAAGGTCTTCATCGCGGCCAGTTCGGCGGGGTCCATCCCCCTGACCTTAACGCCCGTAGCGACGATATCGTTTCTCGATCTGGTCTGGGCGATCGCCTCCCCCTCGACGAAATATGAAACGGCGGAGCCGTCGGGCAGCTTTGCCGCGATCTCTTCGGGCGTGATGTTCACGGCGTCGGCGGTCCTGATCAGAGTGATATGGGAATTGAAGCCCATGAACTTTTTTTCAAGTTCGCCTGAAAAACCGCGCATGACCGAAAGGACGAGGACCAGCGCAGTCGTTCCAAGGGCGACGCCGCCCAGGGATACGAGCGTCATGAGGGGCAGAAATTGACGCTGCCGGGAACGAAAATAGCGCCCGGCGATCCACGATTCAGTGCTCATGATCTTATGGGTTTGAGCTGCGGGAACAAGATCACATCCCTTATGGATGCGGAGTTCGTGAGCAGCATCACCAGACGGTCGATACCTATTCCCTCTCCGGCGGCCGGCGGCATCCCGTGCTCCAGCGCCTCGATAAAGTCCATGTCGAAATGCATCGCCTCGTCGTTTCCCTTGTAGAGGGCGTCCACCTGCTCTTTGAAGCGGCCGGCCTGGTCCTCGGGGTCGTTCAACTCGGAGAAGGCGTTCGCCATCTCTCTTCCGTATATGAAAAGTTCGAAACGGTCCGTCACGGACGGGTCATTCTCGTTCCTCCTCGCGAGCGGAGAGACCTCGGTCGGGTAGTGCGTGATGAACGTCGGCTGGACGAGCTTCTTCTCCACGGTCAGTTCGAAGATCTCCGTGAGTATCGCCCCCAGACCCTCGTTCTTGCTCTTTAACTCGTCGCCCAGACTAAGCGCGTAATTGACCGCTTTCTCGCGGGACGCGAGCACTTCAGGAGCTATGCCCCCGATCTTTGTCAGGGATTCCTTCATTGTGTATCTCGCATAAGGGGGCTTCAAGTTGATCATCGTCCCCTGATATTCCACTTCCGTCCTGCCTAAGACCTTTTCTGCGATGTGCGAAAGAAGCTCCTCTGTCAGCTTGATCAGGTCCTCGAAGGTGGCATAGCTCTGGTAGAATTCCAGCATCGTGAATTCGGGGTTGTGCTGTATGGATATCCCCTCGTTACGGAAGTTCCGGTTGAGCTCGTAGATGCGTTCGAAGCCCCCGACGAGAAGGCGCTTTAAATAGAGTTCCGGCGCGATCCGAAGATAAAGGTCGCAATCCAGCTTATTGTGGTGCGTAACAAAGGGTTTTGCCGCAGCACCTCCCGGTATCTGGTGCATCATCGGGGTCTCGACCTCAAGAAAACCTTTCGCGTTGAAGAAATCCCTGATGCACTGAATGATATGCGAACGGGCAAGGAAGGTCTTCTTGACCTCATGATTGACGATCAGGTCCACGTAGCGCTGGCGGTAGCGCGCTTCTATGTCGGTAAGCCCGTGCCACTTCTCCGGAAGGGCCCTGATCGCCTTGGTGACGAGCTTTAAGTCGCGGGCCTTGACGGTGAGCTCCCCCGTCTTTGTCTTGAAAACGAGGCCCTCGAACCACACAATATCGCCTATGTCCAACATCTTGTAGTGCTCGAAGAGTTGGTCGCTAATATCTTGTTTTTGAAGGAATATTTGTATTCTACCGGAACGGTCCTGTATCTGCAGAAAAGCGGCCTTTCCGAAGGCCCTGATGGCCATGACACGGCCCGCCACGGAGAAGGTCTCGGTGATATGCAAGAGCTCCTCGGTCGTCCTTGCATCATATAAATGATGGAGCTCCCACGCCGTGATGGACGGCACTATCCCGTGCAGGTAGGGATTTCCGCCGGATTGCCTCAGTTTTGCCGCCTTTTCCTTGCGCTGCTGGATATATTCCGCTTCAGACATTTAATTTTCCTCCTTGCCGTATTCTAAAAGATACCTGCGTATGAATTCGTCCAGGTCGCCGTCCATCACTTTTTCCACGTTCCCCGCTTCGAAGCCGGTTCTGTGGTCCTTCACGAGGCGGTACGGCTGCATCACGTAAGAGCGTATCTGCGAGCCCCATTCGATCCGCTTTTTCTGCTTCTCCGCCGCTTCGCGCTCCTTGAGCTTCTTCTCCATCTCGACCTCGAAGAGCTTCGCCTTGAGGAC
>DYJF01000082.1 GCA_020723205.1 Bdellovibrio sp. | reverse complement strand
TCTTGATGAGCGCGGGTATCGACAGTCCTATGACGTTGGTGAAGCAGCCGTTCACTTTTTCTATGAGGGCCGCCCCCTTTCCCTGTATCGCGTAGGCGCCGGCGCGTTCCCGCCATTCGCCGGTGGAGACGTACCAGTCTATCATGGCGTCGGTCAGCAAAATAAACTTTACTTCGGTGCGCATGACCGACGTTTCTATCGCCGCCTTGGAAACGTCGCGCACTGCTATGGCGCTCGCCACCTCGTGCGTCCTTCCCGAAAGTTGTTTCAGTATCTCTCTCGCGTGTTTCTCGCCGGAGGGTTTTCCTATGACTTGGCCTTCGAGGCCGATCGCGGTGTCCACGCCTATTATCACCGCGTCATTCGAAGGGGGCGCAGCAACCGACGCCTTCGCGAGAGCCAGTCGCTCGCAATACGCACCCACCTCCTCGCCTGCGCTGACGGACTCGTCTATCGAAACGACCTGTGTTGTGAACTTGAGCCCCGTGTCGTTTAACAGCTCCCGTCTTGCGGGCGACGCGCTCGCGAGCACGAGCGGCCTTGTAAATTTAATGATAGCCATGTTCCGATAATGCCCTACGTTGCTTCCCGGTGCAATCCTGTTTACCGGCTGCTTGCCATTGCATCATTTCCGGTCACTATGCATGAATTTCGCACGATCATTTTTTCTTAAATTCTTATAACCGCAAATATTGCGAAAATATCATGGTACAGAAATTGCTATCAATGTTTAATGTTTAAGGTCGCAATTTGTGACCGGTTTCTAAAATAAATTAAGATAGGAGTTTATATGGATAACAAATCGCTTATTCCTGTGGAAAGAGTTGAAAGCCGGATCTTGCTGATAAGGGGACAAAAGGTCATTTTGGATGTTGATCTCGCTACATTATACGGTGTTTCCACAGGAACGCTTAATCAGGCAGTTAAACGCAATAAACAGCGTTTTCCGGAAGATTTCGTGTTTCAACTTATTCGGATAGAAAAAGATGAGGTTATCACAATTTGTGATAACCTCAAAAAACTTAAATATTCTGCATGGTTACCCTATGCATTTACTGAACACGGAGCCATTATGGCAGCCAATGTCTTAAACAGTAGCCGGGCGATCGAGGCAAGTGTTTTTGTCGTCCGTGCCTTTATCAAGCTCCGCGAAATACTGGCGACTCATAAGGAACTGGCGCAAAAACTGATCGAGCTGGAGAGAATATTGGGGGTCCATGACAAGGCGATCTGCTCTCTCTTTGATGCGATAAAAAAACTTATGACCCCGCCGCTCCCCAAGCGCCGCTGCATCGGATTCGGTGCGCGCGATCGGGAAGAATGAGGTCCTTCTTTTATATTGCCCTTGCAAAAAGGGCGGCGTAAGTTCCACGCTATGACAAAGTATTACAGTCCAAGGCGAACGAGGAACGTGTACGAACCCAAAAGCGCGGAACCGTATAAACTAAGCCGCTCTCGGCTGGAGAACTTCATACAATGTCCAAGGTGTTTCTATCTGGACCGTCGTTTGGGAGTCGACCGGCCGCCCGGTTTTCCCTTCACTTTGAACAGCGCGGTGGACTCACTTCTCAAAAAGGAATTCGACAGATTCAGGGAGCAGGGCCTTCCTCATCCCCTGATAAAAAAATATAACGTCGATGCGCTCCCCATCCCGCACGAAAAACTAAACGTCTGGCGCCAGAATTTTAAGGGAATAGAATTTCATCACGCGCCCACGAACTTTGTCGTCACGGGCGCGATAGACGATCTGTGGCAGAATAGCCGTGGCGAATACATCGTTGTCGATTACAAGGCGACCGCCAGGGCCGAGAAGGTCGAGGCCCTCGAAGAGGAATGGCATGCGGGCTATAAGCGGCAGATGGAAATATATCAATGGCTGCTCCGCCGAAACGGCCTTCCGGTCTCGAGCACGGGGTATTTCGTCTATTGCAACGGCGATACGGCAAAGGAGACCTTCGACGCGAAGCTCGAGTTCGAGCTGACGTTGATAGCCCACGAAGGGAGCGACTCGTGGGTGGAAGAGACGATAACCGCCGCCCACAAATGCCTGACGAGCGATGATGTCCCCGCCTCTTCCCCTGAATGCGACTATTGCCGCTATGTAGCCGCGGTCGGAGCTGCCGCCGCCTGCGGGCGCTGGGCTATCAACAACAATCGCTAATTGTTTATTGCTGAAATCGTTAGGAAAAGTGGTATGTTTGCGCTTATAAAAAGGAGGGGATATGAGAAAAGTCTTTACGTTCTCTTTATTGTTCACGTTGTTCATGGTCTGCTCTTCTGTTTCAGCCGATGCCAGGCAGAGAAGCACGGTCAGGACAGGCAGCGGCGGACAAACCGTGGAGAGCTCCACGAGCGCCACAACTTCTTTTAAGAAAGGCGAGGGCGCGACAAACACGGGCAGCACTACGATTACGGGGCCAAGTGGAAAACAAACCGACGTCGAACACACTGGCACTACCACTTATGAGAAGGAGGAGGGCGTGACGCACACTGGATCGAGCGAGGTCACGACACAATCCGGCAAGACGGTCACAACGGGATCGTCGTCGACAACCACTTTTGAAAAGGGAAGCGGCGCGACCACCACCGGCACGGTCGAGGCCACGGGCCCGCGAAAGAAGACAAAGAAAATCGGCGTCGAATCCAGTACTCAGAAAACCGAAGAGGGCGTTACCAGAACCATAAAGGCAAGATAGTGACGGGATAAAATCAAACGACATCAGATACAGGGGACAGGCCACGTGTTTGTAAGTTGTTGAAGTGATAAAGACAATCAGCGATCATTATACCGGAAGGTTATGTCGCCGTATACGACGACATTTTGAGTGAAGAAATTTCCGCCGTATATCGCCTCTGCAAGACTTTTTCCCTCCGCCAGCTTGGGCACGGAATATGATATGAAGTTCGGCCATTCGTCGAGAGGGGCGGTCCAATACGGCGGAAGTTCGCCGCCGCAAAATTCATCTTCGCAAGATTGGTTCGGAATGCCGGTCACTATGGCGCGCAACGGCCCGCTCCCCAAGACCTGTCCGCCGAAATGGTCGTTATTTATCGGAACCGTCTCCAATATTCCATCCCTCTCGAGTCCCGTCCAGCAAAAGGTGTGGCATCCGCTGACCATCGCAAAGGGCACGTCGATATCTCTAAGATCGGTCGAGTAGAAGATATTATAACTGTTCATCTGAACGACGTACGGAGATCCGTGTCCCAAAGCCGCAAGAAGTTTTAGCGGGCCGTCTTCGAGCGCATCAAGTTCGACGGGGGTGGGCGTGCCGTCCACCGTCAAGTCCCCCAGCATATTAAGCTCCGGATAATCAGGGGGATGCAGACCCTCGTCGCTTACAGTCGAATCATGGAAGACGTCTACCGCGGTGTCGCGCCGGTCCCTTTCCGACGCGAACTTCAAAAAAGTTTCCGCGACAAGATGTTCCGATCCTCCGTAGGTATATGGAGACGGAACGATGAGAGAGACGGCGATGCCGATATTATCGTGTGAGGTGTCGCCTGTCCCGTCGGCATCAGAGAAGGAGTTGATGCTTGGGATGATGAATTTGGTCCACAACCCGCCTCCGTAATAGCCGTAATAAGTGGGCAGTGACGTGACGTCGAGCGGCAGATCCTCGCCGACAAGAATGGCCGCCAGCGTATTGCTCGAATGTTTTCTCTCTGCGAGCAGCTCCTTTATGTAGGTGTGGTCGTTCGTTGTCTCGTTAAGCTTTTCGATGTCCGCGGTCCAGCCCTCGATGGCGACGGCGGCGCTGTAAACGGCAAGGGCGTCGTCAACCTCGCTGTTGTCGGAATATTTTGGCGAAAGGGCGACAAGAAGATGGAGCTCGCTTGTCTCAAAACGGACGATATCCGAAAAGATCTGAAGGGGCCAGCCCGGACACGTCTCGCTGCAGGCGATATAAAGGTCATAATTTCGGCCGGGAAGTATTCTTTTTGTTTCGCCGAGCGTCATCGCGTGGTTCGTCGCCGCTCCGGTTTCGTAGATAACCTGCGGTATATAGTCTACGGGCGTCTCTTCCCAGAGCAGGTGGCAGATCGCCGGTCTTGTCGTCTCCCATGAAATTGTGGCGCGATTTCCGAACGGCGAAATGTTCGTCAGGACGTTCTCTATGCCGGTGGGTTCGCCGCAGTATGCGTCCGCTGTCTCTTCCGCATCTTCGTCGGGATAGAAGGCGTCGCCGCTTTCAATGTTGATATCGGTATAACTGTCGCTGTCGGTGTTTACTTCGAATGAACCCTCGGCGGCGTTCGCCTCGTTTACAAAGTCCGCTCCGTGAGCGTCTGCCGCGGAGTTGCTGTCGGCGCTTGCGCCGCTTTCGTCGTTGTCGCTGCAGGCGTCAACGGCCAGAACGATCGCGGCGACGGCCAGCCACAACGGAAACGCAATGTTTGCACGCATGTCCATAAGCCGTACCTCTTTCGTAACCCCCAGACATGCCGGCCCGGAACATAGACAATTTGCAGTGGGCAATCAATATAAACTATCGGGAAAGTGGATAAGGGGGCCTTGCGGCCCGTTGAAGGTCATTTGAAGAAGCGGCGTACGAGAGAGAGCAGGCCCAGATAGATAAGCGAAGCGATTCCCCAGATGACGAACTCGAAGGGCCACAGGTTGTGCGCGGTGGGGTCCCTCATAATGCCGACGAATATGACTGCGGCGAGCGAAGCGAGGGCCAAAAGCGGAAATCCGGCCGCATATCTCCACGGGCCGCGCCATCTCCTGAACATGATAATGGAGAGGACGATCGCGCCGAAGAAAATAACGGCCGCGACGATGGTCGCCGCGGCCGTTATTATAGTTGCGAATGATGTGCCCGTCGCCGGCATGGCAGCGAACCCTACAGGCACTCCGACTTCGGTTTACCGTAGCATCCCTTGAGTATCGCGCTGATGTCCTGTTCGAACACCGGCTTGACCACCATTGCTGCGGAACCGGTGCAGACGTGGGAGCCGTCGGTCGTGCAGACCTCGCCCAAGCCGCAGCAGCAGCAGGAAGCGCCGCAGGTGGTCCCCGTCTCGTCCGGACAATCGTTGCTCTCGAAGCAGCAGGTGTTGTAGCCGGAACCCTCTGCGCAGTCGCCCGGGCAGTTCTCGCGCGTTTCGCCCAGCTCGCAGGAGCCGTTGCCGCAGCAGTCCGTGAAGACCGTCGAGGTGCAGGCGGCCGGAGATATCGTGTCGCAAGGCGATGTGCACGTGTAGCAGTCCGCCTCGCCGCAATCGTAGAACTGGCCGCAGCGGTTGTCGTAGCAGCGGTCCCCCTCTGTGGGGATCAGCCCCGCGCAGGCGAGCTCGATGCAGCCGGCGGCGATGTAGTTGCAATTCTTGCATGCGTCCGATCCGACGAATGGGACCCATGAGGAGGCGGAACATCCGTTCAGCTGATAGCAGGAGTCATGATCGGCGCAGCAGGAGAGCGTGCACTGCGTGTCTGGGAACCAGTCGCAGCCCGGGCTGTCCTTGGTGAGACAGATAGCGGCTATCCCCTGCGTCTGGCCTGCGACGTAAGTCGCAAGGACGGCGGAGGCGTAGTTCGTCGGGACGCTTGAGAGGGCGGACGACAACGTGATGTCCGTCGTTCCCGCGACGTCGGGGAACGCGAAGGAGACGCCGGCCGCAGTGATCGTCGCCGTGAGGACGGTGACGCCGTCGGCAGTGGTGACCGTCGTCGTCTTCGTGCTCCCCGAGGTCACCGTCGTAGCGGTGAGGGAGGTTCCGCCGCTCGTGAAGGTGCTGGTCGTCGGGTCGGTTCCGCCGTCGCTG
>DYJF01000081.1 GCA_020723205.1 Bdellovibrio sp. | reverse complement strand
GGATGCGACCGCCTCCGACCGTCCCGAGACACGGGGGCCCCTGCGCCGGCTTTATCATAATATCCGCCTCCTATGGTCTGCATACCTGTTCTCGCCTGCGGTTAAAAACTTCGCCGAGACACGGAGGTCCCGAGGGCCGGCGGTTATTCGAATATCAGGTTCACTACGGTGATGAATGCGAAGATGAGCACGAGGCCGCCAAGACCTATCATGCCAATCTCCACGGGGGTGAGCTTGTTCAGGAGCTTCTGTCTGGGTATGTGGAGCGGATAAGCGGCCTGCCTCGGTGCGGGTTCCGCTTCTCCCCACGCTTCGAGGGGGGATTCTTCCTCCTGCGGCGCCTCCTCTTCCTGCGGTGCTTCCTCTTCGGTCAGCACTTCTTCCTGCGGCGCCTCCTCTTCGGTCGCCGGCATCTCCTGCGGTTTGATCCTTGCCGGCGTTCGCTTGGGAGGTATCTTCTCGGACAGCTGCGACAGGTTTATCTCCTGCGGGTTCCTGAACATGAAGACTATCGTTCCCAATGCGATTCTGTCCCCGTCATGCAGGAACTCTTCGACTATCCTTCTGTTGTTGATGAACGTCCCGTTCTTGCTTTCAAGGTCGCGGATGACGATCCCGCCCCACCGCTTGGATATCTTGGCGTGCTTTCTCGAGATGACGAACTCGTTTATCGGAAAATCGGCGGCGGGGTCGCGGCCTATGACCATCTCGCCCATGTCGTCGGAGAAATACATCTTCTTGCCCTCGGCCGCGCCGTTCAATACCTCCAAGCTCGGCACCGTTTCCTTGTCCAAGGCCCTTATGACCTTCTTTAGGAGCTTGACCTCCAGTATGTCGCTGTCGGTCGCCTCTTCGTTATAAGAGCTTTCAAGCGCTTCGTCGGTCATGTAGAAGCGAAGGTCGAAGTTGTCTATGGAGATCAGGTCGTTGTTCCGCAATAGATGCTTCTCGTTGGGCCTGATTTTGGCGCCGTTCAAAAGGGTGCCGTTGCCGCTTTCCATGTCGACGAGGAAATAGTTCTCGTTCGCGCAGAGGATCTGCGCGTGCTGGCGGGAGACCCCCTTGGACGGGAGCGCGATGATATTCTCATCGACGCGCCCGATGGAGACCATCTCCTCGAGACACTGATGGACCCTTTCGGTGTTCTTTCCCCGCTCGCCTATTATCAGTTTTGGCATTTGAATTTGTTGGTTTCTACCGCCTGTCTCGCCGCGGTGACCTCTACCTGATACTGGTTCCCGGCCGCCGCGATGAAACGACAGAACATGTTAAGCCCGTCGTTCACCCGTCCCGCCCCCTGATAGACGAGCCCCAGATTGTAAAGCGCGCGCGCGTGCTTGGGATCGATCGTCACGGTGTATTCCCATTCTCTCTGCGCGTCGAGTGTTTTGCCCTGCTTGAGATAAGTCAAGCCCAAATTGTACGGGGCGTCGGAGAACTGCGGGTTGACCTCCTTCGCTTTCTTGAGAGCGGCGGCCGCTTCGCCGTACAGACGGGACGCCTCGGTGTTGTTCCTTTTCGCGTGCTCCTCTTCCGCCCATGTGAGATATGTCGTTCCGACGCGGTACCACGCCTTTTCGTTCAGCGGGTTTTTCTCCGCCACTCCCTTGAACTCGTTTATCGCTTCCTGATAGCGTTTCTCTTTCAGATAGAAGAGCCCCATCTGCATGCCGCTGTCCTGTGCCGCGCCGCTTGACGCGCCTTGGGGCGCCCCCCCGAGCTCGGCCGCTTTCTGAAAACAGTTCTGCGCCTGAATATTGTCCCCTTTTTCGAGATAGAGGTGGCCCAGCTTGTTCCATATTTCCGGATTGGCGGGCTCGTTGCCGAGCGCCAGCCGGTACCTGATGACCGCCAACTCGTATTCGCCCAGCGACTGATAGACCTCCGCCAACTTTTTATGGACGTGAACCAGATTGGGATTAAGCTCGGTGGCGCGTTTGAACTCGTCCTCCGCGAGCCCCACCCAGCTCCTGTCCTTGTCCCTCCGCGTTTTTTCAAGATACGCCAGCCCCAGATTATAGTGTGCGTCCGCGATGGTCCCGTCCTTCTTAAGTCCCTGCTTGGTCGTTTTTATCGCGTCGTCTATCTTTCCCTCCGCCAGATAGACCGCGCCCAGATGGCTGTAGGCCTGCGCGTAATGCTTGTCGAGTTCGATCGCGCGCTTGAAGTTCGCCTCCGCCAGCGGATAGTTGCCCTTGAGCTTATAGACGATGCCCAGATTGTTGTAGGCCTCGACGTATTCGGGAGAGAGCTCGATCGCCGTCTTGAACTCGAACTCCGCGCGCTCGAGGTCGTTCCTGTTGAGGTACGACACGCCCTGATTGCTGTGATATACGGCGCGATCCGTGGGTTTTGTGATCTTCTTTTTCGCAAGCGCGCCGGTTGAGAAGCAAAGAAAAAAGATGAGGCAAAGGGCTAAGGGCAAAAGGCCAAAGGGAAATCCACACACTTCGCCCTTCGCCCTTCGCCTTTCGCCCGATTTCATTTTTCCACGCACGGATTCACCTCGTATGCTTTCCTTAGCGCTGCGGATGCTTCTGCCGCGTTCCCCAGATTTTCATATACGCGCGCCAGCTGGTACCACGAAACCGAATCTTCGGGCACGAATTCGACCGACCTCTTGAACGCGGCCGCCGCCTCCGGCCACTTCCCGTTCTCGGCCGCGATCAAGCCCTCGTTGAAGGATGCGTGTCCCAGAAGAAAGCGGTTCTTGAGCGCGACCGCACCCTTGTCCTTCTTCGACGGTTTTTTTACCGGCGTCCAGTAGGGCGCCGGCTTCTTGGCGAGCCGGTTCATGTCGGAGAGCTCGCGTTCCGCCTGCTCGAAATAAAGCCCGAACGGATCGCGCCGCTGTTTGTGATATAGTCCCAGGAACGTGAGAAGGTCTATCATCCCCTGATAACCCAGGGGCGAGCGGTAGTCGTTCCGTTTGGCCTGTTCGAACCACGTCTTCGCGACCTCCATGTCGCTTTGCCTGTAACCCTCGAGCGTCTGTTTGCCTTTCTCATAACTTTCGAACGCCCTTGTGGACGTCGTGGCGTCGCGGACCGCCGCGAGCGCCCCGTTGTCGCCCGACACCCCCATTACCTGCCATATCTTCGTTGCGACCTCCGCAAAGTCCATGAATATCTGGTTGTTGTCGGGATAGGGGACCAGGACCTCGTACTGGGAGAGAAGCGTCTGGTCGCCGCGCGAAAGCTTTACGAACGCGCGGAGCCCCTTTTCCATATGCTGGAACATCCCCGAGACGACGAACTCCGGCCCTTTTGCATCGG
Organism: Bdellovibrio sp.; assembly: GCA_020723205.1. Lineage (GTDB taxonomy): Bacteria > UBA10199 > UBA10199 > 2-02-FULL-44-16 > DYJF01 > DYJF01. The sequence goes on along the minus strand of DYJF01000081.1, from coordinate 2,513 downwards.
GACTTATCGCGACGGACGGCCCCGAGAAGACGCGAAGGGAGCCGCTCGCGGCAAGCATCGAGGCGGTAAGATCGGCAAGTCCTTGAGGGAGCCACTCGTCGCTGGCGGCCTTCGTGTAATCATCGAACGGCCGGACCACGACTATTCTGCCGTCGGTCTTTCCGCCGACGGCCTGCATGTTCATGACGCGCTGCCAGTTCATGCAGTCGCGGCCGTAAGACGCGGATGCAGGAAGGACGAGAAGAAGGGCCATGCCCAGAATGCGCGAGGATCGCTTCACTTCGGCCGAGTATGATGATATTTCCTTTAAAAATCAAGCAAGCTTTACGCCTGCGATAAATTATGCTAGAGACGAAAGAACAATGCCTACGAACACATTGCCGGAAGACCGGACGGTTATAAGGGGAGCGGACGAGGAAGAGGGGACGCCGCCGCACCCGCCGAAAAAGCCGCCCTATCTCGTTCTCATAGAGGGCCCCCATGCGGGCTCCTACTTCACATTGGCCGACGGCAAGAACGCCATCGGCCGCGCGGTGGGTTCCGCCATCCGTATCGAGGACCAGAGCGTTTCACGCCATCATGCGGAGCTCGAAAGGACCGACGCCGGCTGGATGGTGAGGGACTTGGGCAGCAAGAACGGGACATTCGTCAACGGCAGAGCGATAAGCGATGCGGTCGTCATCGGGCACAAGGACGTCATCCGTACCGGCATATATCTCTTCCGCCTCATCACGCAGGAAGTGACGGTCGAAGAGGAGATGCAGTTGCCGCCGGAGGCCGCTGTGAGCGAGCGGACGGTCATGGCGGAGATGCCCACGGCGCCGGAGGCGATGACCGAATCCATGGAGGGGGAGGGCGAGTCGTCCGAATCTTCCGACGGAGCGACGAAGGCGCCGGCCGTTTCCAAGGTTCGCAAGGTCGTGATGTATGCGGCGCTGACCGTTGCCCTTATCGCCACCATCGGCTATCTGACGACAAGGTTCTTTTTGCATCCCGGGAGGGCGCCCGTGGAAGAGGCGCCCGCGGAGGCGATGCCCTCCGTTCCCGCCGTGCCGGAGGGCGCCGTTCCGTCCGTACCGCCTGCGCCGCTGCCCCCGCCGAAACCGCAGACGATAGCCGTCTTTCTGGATCTAGCGTCCAGCCCGCTTCCAGCGACGGTCGTGTTTCAGGAGAAGGAGCTTGGGAAGACGCCGCTGCGCGTCAATGTCGAACTGGAGCCGGGCAAGAACTACACGGCCGAGGGAGTGTTCATGCTGCCGGAGCTGAACGAACGTTATCAGCTGCCGGTCAACTTCACAGTCGAGACGGGACAGTCGGTCATTCCCATACTATTTCGCGGTCCCATCGGCATGATAAAGATCAACAATCTCCCGCGCGACGTGCAGTTCTATCTCGAGGGGAGCTACGAATACGACCGCTTCAAACAGAAGCCGGCGAAGTTAAGCGAGATCGTTCTGCAAAAACCCATTTACGTTCCGTACGGAAAATATTTGGTGGAGTTGAGGCGCGCCCGCCAGCTTGGCGAATCGCAAACATATGTTCCGGACATCGTGTTCAGGCGCGATTTCACCGTCGCGCAGGACAGTCCATCGTATCTTCTGGACGTCAAGGACGACGACCTCAAGGTATTTCCCGTGGATATCAAGTCGGAGCCGGCGAACGCGGATGTTTTTATCGACGGAAAGCCCATGGGCAAGACTCCGTATCAGGGACTTTTCCCGCTTGGCGATCATACGCTGACGCTTCGCAAGGAGGGTTACTTCGAGCACACGCAGTCGCTCAAGGTGGATATCAACACGCCGTTCACGGCTACCATAAAGCTCGAGACGTCGGTGGCAGGCGCGCATATCAACAACGCGAAGTCCGCAATGAACCGCCAGATCTGGCAGGAGGCGGTGAACGAACTTGCGCAGGCGCTCGCTTCGAATCCGGCGCCCACGGAGATCGCGCAAGCGAACTATCTCCTCGGCCGTTGCTATTTGAGCATGGGCGACGTCGCAAGGGCCGTAACGTACTTCGAGCAGTCGCGCTCGTCCGAAGAATGGAAATATCAGTCGATGCTGGGGCTCGTCGCCGCGTACGGCGCCTTGAACCAGCTTAACACCGCTCTCCCGCTTTTGGTCGAGGTGCTCTTAAAGGCGCAGGATGCGGACATCAAGCGCGACGCGAATTCGCTCTTCCAGCAGATATCTCCCTTTCGTTCGATAATCTATGTGCACTCCGAGCCGGCGGGCGCCAAGATCATTGTGAACGACAAGGAGGTCTCGCAGCCGACGCCCGCTATCCTTCATGATCTGCCGCTCGGGAGCTACCGGCTGCGCATAGAGAAACCCGGCTATCAGCCCACCGAGCTCAAGCTCACGCTCTCCGTCAACGAGTTCAATCCCGTCATCGTGAAGCTCAAGCCGATCGTTCAATAAAAACTAGAGCTTTGATCATAGATAAAGACCTAGATTTGGATTAAGAGATCAGAACCCGGATTTCTTGAGATTCATTATCATTGCATAGGCGAT
>DYJF01000080.1 GCA_020723205.1 Bdellovibrio sp. | reverse complement strand
AACCCCTCTTCGTGGAACATTAACGGAACATCGTAGATGGACTTGACGTCAGCCGCCGAGATGACGCAGTCGGGCGCGACGTTGCAGAAGAGGGATATCTTCGATTTGATCTCGCGCGAAAGGGGTCTTGACGTCCGGCACATAAGTATATCGGGCTGGATACCGATTTCGCGAAGTTTCTGAACGCTGTGCTGCGTGGGTTTCGTCTTGATCTCGCCTGAAGCCGACAGGTAAGGGATGAGCGTCAAGTGAATATAGAGAGCATTCTCGCGGCCGATGTCCAACCTGAACTGGCGGATCGCCTCCAAGAAGGGAAGACTTTCGATGTCGCCCACCGTGCCGCCTATCTCCACCAAAACGATGTCCACGCCGGTGGCCACCTTCATTATGGAGGCCTTGATCTCGTCCGTGATGTGGGGAATCACCTGAACCGTTCTTCCGAGATAATCTCCGCGCCTTTCCTTTTGTATCACCGAATCGTATATTTTGCCCGTCGTGAAATTATTGAGGCGGGTCATTTTCGCGTGCGTGAACCGTTCGTAATGGCCGAGATCAAGGTCGGTCTCGGCGCCGTCGTCGGTGACAAAAACCTCTCCGTGCTGGAAAGGACTCATCGTGCCCGGATCGACGTTGATGTACGGGTCTAATTTCTGGAGAGTGATGGTGAGTCCGCGGCTTTCAAGCAGCGCGCCTATTGACGCAGCGGCGATTCCTTTCCCAAGGCCTGAAACAACTCCACCGGTGATGAAGATGAATTTTGTTTTCGGGGGCATTGTTGTCGCTCGCCTACAAAGTTGGCGCGAGTATAGAGAGCCGGCGTTCACCTGTCAAGGAACTCACGATTTTTTTTTGCTTGCAATAAAAAACGGGGGAGGCGTTCTGCCTCCCCCGTTCGTACGAACAGGAATTAACGTTTCGAGTATTGCGGTCTCCTGCGCGCCTTGCGGCGTCCGACCTTTCTTCTTTCCTTTTCGCGTGCGTCTCTCGTCAAAAAACCGGCCGTTTTGAGGGGTTTTCTCAAGTCCGCGTTCATTTCCAGAAGGGCGCGTGCGATCCCGTGCCTGACCGCTCCGGCCTGACCGGCAATGCCGCCGCCGCACACGTTGATCTCGGCGTCGTATTTACCGAGCGTTCCGGTGACCTCGAAGGGCTGACGAATGATCATCTGCAGCGTCTGCCTGCCGAAATAGGTCTCCGCCGGTTTTTCATTCACAAGGATCTTTCCCTCGCCCGGATGGAGGCGAACCCTCGCGATACAATTCTTGCGCTTGCCGGTCGCCATAAAATCCGGCCGTTTCTTTTGACGCGGCGATGTTGAAACGACTGTCTGCATTTAAATCGCTCCTAAATGTTCTTTTGTGTCGGGTTCTGTGCAAGATGCGGATGTTCCGCACCGGCATATATCTTGAGCTTTCTCAAAAGATGCCGTGAAAGGGTGTTCTTGGGCAGCATTCCCCACACCGCTTCCCGGATGGCGCGTGACGGGTCCTTGTCAATTACCTCACGGGCAGTTCTCGTTTTGAGCCCACCGGGATAGCCGGAATGGTGGTGATAGAGCTTCTCATCCATCTTCCTGCCGGTGAGCCGGACCTTTCCGGCGTTGATCGCGACCACGAAATTGCCCGTATCGGCGTTCGGCGTGTACGTGGCCTTGTCCTTGCCGCGCAAGAGGTCCGCGATCTTCGAGGCCGCCCGCCCCAAGACCTTATTCTCCAGATCGATCACTACCCAAGTTCTTTCCGTTTTTTGCATATTTTTTCCCTTTTAAAGCCGCCTTTGCTTATAGGAGTAGCGGCCCATTGTCAAGTATTTATGCGATGTTATGAGACAGGGGATAGCATCCTAAGCCGCGATACTATTCCGGGCATTTTTTCAAGGATATAGGCAATCTCCTCCTCATTATTGTAGCGGCTCAAGCTAAACCGGATGGAGCCGTGCGCTCGAGTGAAAGGTATCCCCATCGCCACAAGGACGTGAGAGGGCAGAAGGGACCCTGAAGTGCAGGCGGAACCGGATGACGCGCAAATACCGAACTCGTTCATCAGGAGAAGGATCGCCTCGCCCTCGATCGCCTCGAAACTTATGCTCGTAGTGTTGGGGAGGCGGAACTCCGCGTTGCCGTTGATAAAGGACCTGGGTATCGAGGTCAGTATCCCGTTCTCCAGCTTATCCCGCATGGCGGCTATCCTTGAGCGTTCTTCGTTCATGTCCTTGAAGGCCAGTTCGCATGCCGCGCCAAGGCCGACGATCGAGGCGACGTTCTCCGTGCCGCCGCGCCGCCCGTGTTCCTGATGCCCGCCGATGATCAACGGGCGATATTTGCTCCCGCGCCTGACGTACAAAGCGCCGACCCCCTTTGGAGCGTGCAACTTATGGCCGGAGAGGGCGAGGTACGAGATGGGCGTCTTTTTCAGGTCCATAGGTATCTTGCCGACGGCCTGAACGGCATCGACGTGCAAAGGCACGTTCCTCTTTTCACATTCAGCCGCGATATCCTCTATCGGAAAAATGACCCCCGTTTCGTTGTTCGCCCACATGATCGAAACGACGGCGGTATCGCCGCGGAAACTTCGCTCGAGCTCTCCCATATCGAGACGGCCTCCGCCGTCCACAGAGAGGTAGGTCGCGCCGTAACCCTCTTTTTCAAGCTCCTTAACCAGGTTCAATACGGCAGGGTGCTCGACCTTCGTCGTTATGATGTGGCGTTTTGCGGGGTCTGCAAGAAGGGCGGAGCGGATAGCGGTATTGTCCCCCTCCGTCCCGCAACTTGTGAAGATTATCTCGCTTGCCCGCTCCGCGTTCAGGATCTTCGCTACCTGCTCACGCGCCCTGTCTATGTGCTTCGCAACTTGTCCGCCGAACGTGTGCATGCTCGAGGGATTTCCCCACATGTCCTTGAGAAAGGGGAGCATGGCGTCTATAACTTCCGGCGCAACCCGCGTCGTGGCATTGTTGTCCACATAGATCGTCTTCACCTTTTGACCTCCTCAATACGCATCTTCGGCGAGATCTCTTTGCGCAGCTCTTTTTCTATGAACTGCTTCATAGTGATCGTGGATGACGGACATGTCGCGCAGGCACCCTTTAGCGATACGTAGACCGTGTCATGGTCTATATCCACCAGTTCCAGATCGCCGCCGTCATGCTGAAGAGCCGGCCTGATCCTCGTATTTATGAGCTCTTCGACCTTGTGCACTATCTGAAGATTGGTAAGCTCCGGAGTTCCTGATATGAGCGGCGTGGGAACCTCGCGTCCGCGTGGTGAAGGGTGAGGCCGGCCGGTTCCCGCCGACCCCGCCGCCTTCTCGGCGGTCTCTTCGTCGAGTATCCTTTGGATCTCTTCGTGGCACAATCCGCATCCGCCGCCCGCCTTCGTGTAATCGGTGACCTGTTCGATCGTTGTGAGGGCGTTGTCTCCGACGACGCGCCTGATGTCGTTCTCCGTAACACCGAAGCACTTACACACGACCTTGCCCTCCAGCTCGCGTTTCGGTGCGGCCTCCCCGCGGTAGTTCTTTATCGCCGCCTCGAGGGCCTCGCGTCCCATCACGGAACAATGCATCTTCTCTTCAGGAAGACCGCCGAGGTATTTCGCTATATCGCGATTTGTGACCTTCTCCGCCTCCTCGAGGGTCATACCCTTTATCATCTCCGTCAGCGCAGAGCTTGAAGCGATGGCCGAAGCGCAGCCGAACGTCTTGAACTTGGCGTCCGCTATGCGGCCCTCGTTATCGAGCTTGAAGGTCAGGCGAAGCATATCGCCGCAGGCGAGAGATCCGACCTCGCCCTCACCGTCGGCGTTCTCTATCTCGCCCACATTCCGCGGATGCAGGAAATGATCTATTACCTTCTCCGTATAGTTCCACATAAAAACTCCTTAGAGCAGTATCTTCACAAGGGGAGGGAGCTCGCTGCTGTGCTCGTCTATGCAATGGTGGCAGGTCTCTTCGTCCGTATTCTTCCTGCAATCGACGCAGTGCTCGATCAAGGAGAGTATCCCCTCCATCTCTTTTATTCCCTCGCGATACCTCTCAAGCTTGGATTCGAAATCTCTCTTTCTCGCGATCAACGCGTCGCGCAATTTGGGCGATATGTCATGGACCGAGCCCTCATGACCGAGCTTCAAAAGGGCGCCTATCTCTTCCAACGTCATTCCCAGCTCCTTAAGATAAAGGATCGAACGAAGCCGGTTGACCTCGGTCTCGGCGTAAAGACGGAATTTCCCCTCCGTACGGCCCGGCCTTATAAATCCCAGCTCCTCATAGTAACGTATCGTCCTCTGGGATATCCCGAGGGATTTTGCAACCTCCCCAATGTAGAATTGACGCTCATTCATGCCCTCATTATATGGTTACATTAACGTTAATGTCAATGTTATTGGCGTGAAATTTGGTAGAGGTGTGACTATTATTGAACGAATAGTTGCGCATTGTTGTTAAAGTAACAGATTAGATATTTTAGACGCGTCTTGCGTGGGCAGGAAGCTCTTCCTGACCGGTTCTGGCGGCCAGAAGTATGTTGATCATGGATTGGGTATATCCAAGAACGTTGGGCACGTATGCACGGGTCTCGGCAAAGGGAGGTACCTTGTTCCCGTACTTTTCGACATTTCCCTCGCCGGCGTTATATCCTGCCAAAACGAGATCTATCTTGCCCTTGAAACGATCCATTAGAAAACGGAGGTAGGCCGTTCCTCCCTCGATATTCTGTCTGGGATCGTAAATATCCTTGACCCCGAAGCGCTTTGCCGTTGCGGGCATGAGCTGCATTAGCCCCTTGGCCCCGGCCGGAGAAGCGGCCTTGGCATTTCCGCCCGATTCCTGCAGTATGACACCGCAGATGAGCTCCACCGGAACGTTATGACGTCTCGCGGAGTCCTGAATAAAAGGGGCATAGCCGGCTAGGCGCTGGGCCTGCAGCGAAGTGATATCTTTGGGACGTGACAGCTGCGGAGGGGCATGGCGCCTGGCGCCTCTGGAAACATGATGGCTGTTCGCGGTCGTGCTTATTTCCTGTCGCTGACTTGCAACGCGGCCCATCTCGTCCGTGAATGAGGATCCGCTGCGCTCGACCTCCTTGCGGTATTCGAGGTATTTATTGAACTGCTTTGAGATGCGCTTTCCGGCGACAGGTACAGTCATGGCTTAAAATACGCCTCCACTATAATTATCGGTAGAAGGGCCAGCCATAGTTGCTAACTAAATTAACCATTTAGATCGCATAGTTACATATTAACGGGCGGCCCTTGCGGAATAACTGTTCTCGGCCCCGCTGGCGGGGTCTCCGGTGCCTTCGGCGGTTCCGGCACGTTCGCGGGGGGTGTGGGCGCCGCTTTCGGCCCCTCTTTGGGAGCACCGGCAGGTGTCACATAAAAGAACCGCTGCTCTTTCAGCTGGCGATCGGAATTCTTGTCCCTCAAGGTCATGGTCACAGTGTATCTGCCCGCGAGGGCGTCCTGCGGAAGCGCTATGTTGTTCGAAAATTCGATCGGTCCTTCCTTTACGACGGTCTCATGAAAATCGATCACGTTCTCAAGTTTCAAGCCGATGCTGTCGTCCGGGTACCTCACGACAAGGTCCTCCTGGATCCATGCCTTGCCGTCCGCGACCTCGTATCCGTCTACGTTAAAGACGAGATAGATGGTCTCCCCGGGCTGGAAGATCGACGGTTTCCTCTTCTGTTCGGGGGAACCGGCCGCGAATGAGAACTGCTGTACCGAGAGGTTCTGAACCGGTTTCTGTCCGACTCCGGCAAGGCCGGCCATCTTGACGTCGATCGCGGGCAGGAAGTTGACCTTGAAAGAACCGGACAGAAAATTGTTCCGGTTGCCCATG
>DYJF01000079.1 GCA_020723205.1 Bdellovibrio sp. | reverse complement strand
ACGTTCTTTACACGTATAAGAGCGTCATTGACGGCGCCGTCGCCTCCCCGTTCAGAGAATATTTCTTGCGCATGAAGGAGATCGTCGCCGAGGACGACTTCACGGTTCGCATAGAACTCGCCGAACCGTACGCCCCATTTCTCAACATGCTCACGAAGGGGATCGTATCGCGCGCCGACGCTAAGCGGCTGGGTTCCAAGTTCGCACGGGAACCGGTGGGGACCGGCCCGTACAAGCTGGTCAGGTTCGTGCCCGAAAAGCTGCTCGAACTCGAGGCGAACGGAGAATATTTCGGGGACGTCCCGAAGATAGAGACCCTCAAGCTGCACGTGATAGCGGACGACAATATACGCATATTGAAGCTCTTGAAGGGAGAGGTGGACCTCGTACAGAATGGGATACCGGCGCTTGTCCTGCCGAAGGTCCTTGAGAACGATCGGCTGAAGATGCGCTCGGACGACGGGATCGTCGTGACGTATCTCGGCATGAACCTGACCGACCGTTATCTCAAGGACGAAAGGGTGCGCAGGGCGATCGCCCACGCCATCGACCGTGACGAGATCATCTCGCACCGCTTCGGCGGCATGGCCGCAAAGGCGAACTCGATAATCCCGGAGATGAACTGGGCCTACGACGACGATCTGGGCCAGTACGATCACGATACGGAGAAATCCAAGGCGCTTCTGGACGAGGCAGGGCTCAAGGCGCTTTCGCTTTCCTATAAGACCTCTACGAGCAAGGAGCGCATAGACATCGCGCGAATGATCGCTCACCAACTGGGCAAGGTCGGTATTAACGTCAAGGTGCTCCCCTACGAGTGGGGCACGTTCTATCGCGATGTGAGAACGGGGAATTTCCAGCTTTATTCGCTGTCGTGGGTGGGCGTCACGGAGCCGGACATCCTCTACGATGTCTGCCATTCTTCAAAATTCCCGCCGGACGGTCTGAACCGCGGCCGCTATAAGAATCCGGAGGTCGACCGGCTCGTGAGCGAAGCGAGGCGGACCATGGACCGCGACGCGCGAAAGGATATCTATGATAAGGTGCAGAGAATACTCTTCGATGAGCTGCCGTTCATCCCGCTCTGGTACGAGGACAACGTCGTAGTATACAGGAGATCGCTCGATGGAGTGAGACCGAGGCCGGACGCGTCCTATCTGGCCTTCGCGGATATTTCGAAGGAATAATATGCGAAGCTACATCATCAGAAGGGTCCTGTCGCTCTTTCCCATCCTCTTCCTCGTGGCGACGATCGTCTTTTTCATCCACCACATCGTGCCGGGCGATCCGGTGGACCTCATCATCGGCGAGCAGGCGCTGCCGGCCGACAGGGCCCGCCTTGCGGAGGATCTGGGCTTGAACGAGCCGGTCCTCGTCCAGTACAAGGACTATCTCGGGAAATTGGCTTCCGGTGACATGGGCATATCGCTGTACGACGGCATGTCGGTCGCGGGGCACTTAAGGGAACGCTCTGGTGCCACGCTTCTTCTTGCGTGCGCCGCGATGTTCATTTCCATCATCATAGCGATCCCCGCGGGGATCTTCGCGGCCGTCAAAAAGGATTCCGTGTGGGATTCGGCCGCGATGCTCGCGGCGCTCATCGGCATCTCCGTCCCCAACTTCTGGTTGGGGCCTGTGCTCATCCTCGTTTTCTCCGTCCACTTGGGGATCCTGCCGATCTCCGGAATAGATTCGTGGACGTCGCTCATATTGCCTTCGGTAACCCTTGGGGCGGCGCTTGCAGCTATGCTCTCGCGAATGACGCGCGCCTCGATGATAGGCGAGCTGAAGGCGGATTATGTGACGACGGCCAAGGCAAAGGGGCTGTCCCCGCGAAAGGTCGTTCTGAAGCACGCATTAAAGAACGCGTTGAATCCCATCGTGACCATAATAGGCCTGCAGGTGGCCACGTTGCTCGCCGGCACGATAATCACGGAAAAGATATTCGGATGGCCGGGCATCGGGACGCTGCTTCTCGATTCCATCGGGCGACGCGATTATCCGGTCGTGCAGGGCGCAGTGCTCTTCATATCTTTCGCGTACGTCGTGATAAACACGACCGTTGACTGCGTCTACAAGGCGTTCGATCCGAGGATAAGATTGTGAGAAAATGGATATCAAGGATAGGCGTGGGCGTCATCGCGGTCCTCGTTCTGGTCGCGATCTTCGCGCCGTGGATCGCGCCTCACGACCCGAACGCCTATAATCTTTCGCTCAAGTTCGCGCCGCCCCACGCCGGGTACTGGTTCGGAAACGACGCCGAGGGGCGCGACATACTCTCGCGCATAATATTCGGGACGCGAGTGTCATTGGGGATCGGCATGGCCGTGGTCGGCATCTCGCTTGTGGTCGGCTGCGCGGCAGGGCTCGTTGCGGGCTACGCCGGCGGTGTCATTGACCAGATATTTCTCTTCGTCACGGACACGCTGCTCGCGTTCCCGAGCTTTCTCTTCGCTCTGGCGGTCGCGGCGTTCCTCGAGCCGTCGGTCATCAATATAATTATCATCCTGTGCCTCAAGGGATGGGTTTCCTACGCCCGCCTCGTCAGGGGACAGGCGATGGCCCTGAAGAACCGCGAGTTCGTGCTTGCCGAAAGGGCGATCGGCGCGTCGAGAAGGCGAATCTGCGTAAAACACCTGCTGCCCAACATGGCCGGCCCGATCATAGTGAACGCCAGCTTCGGGATGGCGGGCGTTATCATGATCGAATCGGCGCTGTCCTTTTTGGGGCTGGGAGTTCCAGTCGACACGCCGTCGTGGGGCGCAATGATAGATCAGGGCACGAGATATCTTCTGGTCGCATCTCACCTCTCGATTTTTCCGGGAATATTCATTATGCTGGTGGTGCTGGGTTTCAATTTTCTGGGCGATGGACTGCGCGACCGGTTCTCCCCACGGGGGAGATAATGCGCCTCCCCTTCGTAAGGGGAGGTCGGGTGGAGTATATATGAACAATTCATTAGGCAGATTGATGATAGTCGGTTTCGACGGCACGAAAGCGCCGGAAGATCTTTTGTCTCTTATCCGCGATGAAGGTATCGGCGGCGTTATTTTATTCAAGAGGAACTACGCATCCTTTAAGCAGTTGAAGCGCCTCGTTTCCGACCTAAAAGAGGCGGCGGGCGGAAAACTCATCGTTTCAATAGACCACGAGGGCGGCAGAGTGATGCGCCTTAAAGAGCCCTTCACTCATTTTCCGGCCGCCGCGCGGGTCGCGGAGAAGGGCAAAGAGGCGGTCTTCGATGCCGGCAGACAGATGGGCGAGGAGCTCTCGCGCGTCGGCATCAATCTCAACTTCGCCCCTGTTCTGGACGTCGCCACGAACGCCTTCAACACGGTCATCGGCGACCGCTCATACGGTCCCGATCCGCTGACCGTCGCAGAATTCGGCGTGCTCATGATGAAGGGGCTCATGGAGGGCGGCGTCGTTCCGTGCGGAAAACATTTTCCAGGCCACGGCGACACCGACCTCGATTCCCATCTTTCGCTTCCCGTGTCTTCGCTTACGCCCAAGCGGCTCGACGTATGCGAGCTGCATCCATTCCGTGTGGCGATAGCCGCCGGCATACCGATGCTCATGACCGCCCATCTCCTCGTGCCTTGCCTGGACCCCAAGTGGCCCGCCTCCGTCTCGAAGAGGATCGCCCATGATCTTTTGCGAAAGGAGATGAGATTTCCGGGGGTCATCATAACGGACGACCTTCGAATGAAGGGCATATCGAACCTCATGCCTATCCCACAAGCCGCCTGCCGGTCTCTGGCCGCCGGCCATGACATGGTCATGATATGCCGCGATATCGGTCTTGCAAGGGAGACCCTTGAGGCGATCAAAAGGGCCGTAGACGAGGGCATGATAAAGGATATTGAGGGGCGTTTTAAACGCATCTCCCGTCTGGGGATTTAATACCCCTATTTTTTCGAACCGCAATTTCGACGTGCCATTGAATATCCCGCTATATCCCTAACTACCTATAATTATTTAACTTATTAACCATGGCCGATGTCTGCCGATGTTGGCAAACCTCTTGCATTATATACTGCCGGAGGCCCGGCACTAAAACAGGGTCCAGAGTATAAAATATGAATGATAACGGTTACTTAGAGGATTTGATGCTCACCCGGGTATGGTGAGTAGAGTTCCCATATGGCAAGAGTAGAATCACATTTTGCGGACGGCTGGCAGAATAAAAAGGCATCTGAAAAGGTCGCCGACGGTATCCACAAGTCCGGCCTTGATCATTCAGAGGTCAATAAGTCCGTCGCCAATAAGATGATGGAAGGGATCTCGCATCAGAGGAACGCGGACCCGTCCACTACGGCCGCGACCTCCTCGCAGCAGGCGAGCACGGTCCATGCCCCTGTTGAGAGGCAGATACCGCATGATTCCGCAAGGCAGTCGCAGCGTCCCGAGATGCAGACAGAGGGCGCCGTCAATCAGGCCAGGGAGCAGTTCCAAAAAGTAAAGAATGAGGCGAAGAACCTCGAGAGTTTGGTTTCCAGCAGGTCGGACGCGAGGACGCCGCAGGCGGCGACGCAGAGCGCGGTTTCGAACGCATCGCAGGCGACGCAGACGAACCTCCAGCAGAACGCGCAGGGCGCGGCAACCTTCACCCCTCCGCAGACGGCCGCCGGCCGAGTTGCCCAGCAGCAGCAGAGGGCGCACGTTGAGGCATCCCTAAGGAACACACAGCAGGCAAGGCCCGATGAGCGTCAAGTAACGACGCTGCCGCTTGAACATATTGATGCGCAGGCGGTCGTTCATGAAGCCCCGGTCGTTCCCGCGGCCCCGCAGTCGGCGCCCGCGACGAGCCGCGAAGGTGCGAGGACGGGATCAAGGAAGCAAGCGGGCGGCGAGAGCCGTGCGAGGTCCTCCGCGTCGGCGGCCGCTCCGGGTGCGGCGCGCGGTTCCACTACAGATCAGATGTCGCGCCTCATGGGCGGGCAGTCCTCATTTTCCGGCAGCGGCGACGAAGGCGGCGAGACGGCGGCCCCACCGGCGCAGCCGGTCGAGTTGTCAACGATCCCCGAAGGCGACCCCGCGCTTCAGGTCTTCAACGAGTTCGACTCGACGCAGCCGGGGATCGAAACGCTTCTCTCAAAGAGGAACCTCCTCGAGCGCCATGTAATCAAGAGCGTCGTCGAGAAGAGGGTCGCGGAGATCGCGGCGCTCGACGAGTCGGTGGGCAGCAAGCTTCAGGATATCTTCGCAGCGCGTCCGCTTTCGGAGCGAATCGTCGGCGATATCGAGGTCACGCTGCACGAATTCCACAGGGGAGTGTACGGAGGGTTAATTGGCTAGCTTCTATACAGCATTATTGGGGATGGAACGCTACATCAACACGCCTTCCTCTTTCGAGACGGCGGGGATGTACGGCGGGATGAGCTTCGCCGGCGGTTTCGAAGACGGCGGTTCCATCGTCGATTCATACGGCGCGGGATATTCGAATCCCTTCGGAGGCGCGTTCGCCGATTTTTTCAGGGGATTCGGAAGACAGTCGTCGTTTGTGAAATCATTCGGCGGCGACGCGATGGCCACGTTCAAATCGACCATAGAGGAGAGCTGGAACATTAAGCCGCCCGTGCTTTTCGGCGATGCGAATGCCGGCGGTTATTACGGCGCGCCTTCGGCAATGCAGGCACCTGCGATGCAGACCCCGTCTTCAACGACGAACGTAGATGCAACGTCGGAGTCCGGCCGCGCGGAGGACACTGAGATATCGGAGGAGTCGAGGGAAGAAGCAGTAAGGACGCTTCAGGGAAAAGGATATAGCAAGTCGGAGGCCCAGTCCATCGTTGACAGGATGGCGGCGGCCGCCGAGGACAGAAGCGATTTCGTGTCCATGCTGGGCGGCGTTCCCAGAAAATCCACGACAGGGACCGATCAGCAGACCGGCGAGACGACGACGATTCAGAACCCCAGATGGGTCGAGGATTTTGGAAAATGGTTCGCAGAGAACGTCCT
>DYJF01000012.1:35040-42804 GCA_020723205.1 Bdellovibrio sp. | reverse complement strand
ATCAACGCCGACGCTGATGCTCGCCGGCATGACAATGTTCGAGAGCGTCGTCTTGACGATCATGTCTATGCGGGAGGGTTTCTTGATGGGCATCTTGGGACGGACGAAGTCGAGCATGTTGTTGAGAACGCGCACGCACGCGTCCACTTCCATATCTATGAGCGAGATGTTCTCGGCGACCTTGGGGCCCGTCTTCTCAAGCCCCAGCATCTTCAAAAAATACGTGGAGTTCTTGATGCCGGTCAAGGGCGTGCGCAGCTCATGCGAGATCGAGGCGGCGATCTGGCCCACTACGGCGAGCTTCTCCTGCTCCACGATCCTTTTCTGCGCCTTCTCAAGCTCCACCGTGCGCTCCGCCACCCTGTCTTCGAGAACGCGGCTCCACTCCGAGATCTCCTCTCTGCTCTTTTTGAGATCGAGCTCGGACCTTTTCCTCTCCGTTATATCGCGTATCACGCCGAGGATCATCTTATCGCCTGCATCTGTGCCCACTATCCTGTCCACCTCTTCCGCAAAGAAGTATTCTCCACTCTTCTTGCGAATACGGCATTCGGTGGGGAACTCCTTGCCGGAGGTGAAGGCGATCTCAAGGTCGCTCTTCACGGCCGCGAGATCGTCCGGATGGACGAATTCGGCCAAATTGTGTCCTATGATATCGTCCTCTGTATATCCGAAATCCACCACATTGGGCGATATGAACGTAATAACACCGTCCATGCCGCAGGAATAGATCAGATCGTGGATGTTTTCGACGATCGTTCTGTATTTTTCTTCGCTTTTGCTTATCTCAATTTGCACTATTTTCCGTTCTTCCTCCGCGCCGATAGCGGTCGCGATTATGGTCAAAAGCCGCCTCTCGTCATCAGATATCTCGACGTCTTTCGTGAACACGGCGCAGAGCGAACCAACGTTGCCGCCGTGCGCGCGAACCGCCTTCCCGATATATGTCCTCAACCCGTAGGCCATGACATTGGGATCGCTCTTCGCATACTTGCTCTCCGGCAGGTTTTTCACGACCATCACATCCGACCCCTCCGCGTGGACCACGTCGAAACAGATATGCCCTTCGGCGCGGTCCTCCCTCTTCATGTCTTCAGGGGCGCGCCATTTGCTGTGCGTGCAGATCAGGTCTCCCGTGAAATAATTGTAAAGGGCGCAATCGGCCAAGAGCACCTCGCCGGCAAGCTCCGTCAGAGCATTGATGTTCCTATCGTAATCGGAGGTGAGGCCCATGAGGCACTCGTTGATGCGTTTCAGTCTTTCTTCCATTCGCTTGCGATCCGAGATATCGCTGCACACGTGCACGCTGCCTATCATTTTGCGCGACTTGTCGTAAATGGGAGATGTCGTGGCTTGCAGGAAAAGACCCAGCTTCGGCTCGAAGAACTCCTTTGTGACGATGCGCCCGCTCTTCATCGTCTCCGCGTGCGGACACATCTCGGGCGCATGGTCCGTCCCGTGGACCACCTCGTAGCATCTCCTCCCCACGAGAGCTTCAGGCGTCGCATCGAACACCTTCGCGAAGGCCCTGTTGACGCGGATGAACTTGAAATCCCTGTCGTGGAGAGAGACGAGGTCGGGTATCGAATCAAACGTCGCCGCCCAATCCTCGGCGCTTCGGGCCAGCGCTTCCTGCGATTTCTTCAATTCGGAGATGTCGCGCACTATGGCCTGAAGAAAGATATCATCCCCCGCCTTCACCTTGCTAAGCAGCACGGTGGCGGGAAAATCCTCGCCGTTGAACCTCCTATGCGTCCATTCGAAGAAGTTGGAGCCCTTTTCCATCGCGATATCTATCATCTCCTTCGCTTTGACGGAAGAGGGCTTTCCGTCCGGCTGGTACTCCGACGACAGTTCCCACGGGGCTTTTGCGACGAATTCGTCCTCATCCTTCGCGCCGAACAATTCGACCGTTGCCGGATTCCCCGCAGTGAACGCCCAGTCCGGCGGGGCCAGTGTCATAATTGCGTCCTTGGATGATTCATAGAGCGCTCTGTATCTCCCTTCACTCACTTTCAGCGCCTCTTCCGCGCTTCTTCGCCCGGCCCTCTCCAGTTGATCGGCAATCTCGCGTTCGACCGCCAACGGCAGTAATCTGATCTCTTCCTTTTTGAAATAATCGACGGCGCCGGCCTTCATACACTCTATTATGATCCCTTCCCCCACCGTTCCCGATACTATAATAAAGGGGAGATCCAACCCCTTGCTCTTCATCAGCTCAAGGGCCTTCGGCGCGCTGAATTTCGGGAGCTTGTAATCGGCGAGGATGATATCCCATTCCTTGCCTTTGAGAGCCGTTTCCATCTCGGAAGCGGTCTCGACGCGCTGCCATTCCGGCTCATAGCCGCCCATCACCAGCTGACGCACCAAGAGCTCGGCGTCATCGGCGTTGTCTTCGATTATCAGAACGCGCAACGGTTTTCCCATACCCACCTTCCTCAATGCAGCATGATCATCTGGTCTGCTACCGCAACTGCAGCGTATCAGGTTATCAGCACATCAGTGAGCAGGATATCAGCATACTAGGATATCAGGTGGTGCTCATCCTGATAATCTGATCCCCTGATCCCCTGCCCACTGATATCCTGATCATCTGGTCTCCTGGCTTTCATTCCGGCGGCGGTTCGTTGATTATGAGCCAATATAACCCAAGATTTTTCACCGCCTCCACGAACTGGTCGAAATCGACCGGCTTTCTCACATAGCTGTTGGCGCCCAGAGAATACCCGTTCACGAGATCCTTCTCCTCCGCGGACGAGGTGAGTATCACCACCGGCAAAAGCTTCGTTTTGGCGTTAGCCCTTATCCTTTTTAGGACCTCCCGACCGCCGAGTTTAGGCAGCTTCAGGTCCAAGAGAACGACGATCGGATTCACCGCATCGGGAGCCGTGAGGATCTCAACGGCCTGTTCGCCGTCCCGCGCGACAACCACTTCGTTCGTGATGTTGTTCTTCTTGAAAGAACGAAGAGTCAGATCTATGTCGTCCTGATTGTCCTCCACCAGAAGAATCATTTTCTTTTCTTTGGCCATGGTCTGCTCCTTTCTACAATGTGAAATAGACCGTCGCGCCCTTGTCGGGCGATGCCTCCGCCCAGATGTTCCCGCCGTGACGCGCCACAATCCTCCTTGCCGAAGCGAGCCCTATTCCGCTGCCGCCGAACTCCGATTCGGAGTGAAGCCGCTGAAAGGGAGTGAAGAGCTTGTCCGCGTAGGACATGTCGAAACCGGCGCCGTTGTCCTTCACGAAGAACACCTTCACGCCCTCGATATAGTCCGCGCCCAGCTCGATTCTGGCATTGGGGCTCTTTGACGTGAACTTCCACGCGTTGCCGATGAGATTCCCCAGAAGGACCCTTATGAGACGAGAGTCTCCGTTCGCGGTAAGGCCCTTGGCCGCTACGAATTCCACCTTCCGCTCCGGCTCCGTCTCCTTGAGGGAAGAGACAATCTCTTCCGCCATGCCGCCGAGGTCGATCCGTTCGCGGCGCATTTCCGCCATCGCGACGCGCGAGAGCGTGAGCATGTCGTCTATGAGTCCGCCCATCTTGGATACACCCCTTCTTATTCGTTTCAGATGTTCTTTGCCCTTGTCGCCCAGCTCGCCCAAACAGTCGTCGGCAAGGGCCACGCTGAAGCCGTCTATGGCGCGCAGCGGAGCGCGGAGGTCGTGGGAAACGGAATACGAGAACGATTCCAGCTCGACCGTGCGCTCCTTTACGCGTTTCTCCAGCGTCTCGTTCAGATCGCGGAGCTCCGTCTCCGCACGTTTTCTATCCGTGATGTCGCGCAGAAAGACCATTATCGCGGGGCCCCTTTCGTCTGTGAAGGGACCTGCCGCCACCTCGACGTCCACCACCGTCCCGTCAAGACGCACGATCTTCTCTTCGATCAGAGGCACTTGTCTTCCCTGCTCCAGCATCACTCTTATCCGTTCGCCGACGACCGCGTGATAATCCGGATGGAATAAGTCGAACGGCGTCTTGCCGACGACGTCATCGTGCCTTTCGGCCCCTAAGAGCTTCATCGCTGCGCGGTTGACGTATTCGATGCGGTTGCCGCGATTGACGAAAAACGCCTCGGGAGAGATGTCGAGAAGAGTTCCGTAACGCTCCTCGCTCACCCGAAGCGCCTCTTCGGAGAGCGTCTGTTGTTTCTGCCAGTAATACTTAAGCGACATCCCCGAGATGATTATGAGAAGCACAGCGAAGATCATCGAGCCGGCCGCCACCCTGCGAAGCGGCGCGAAGACCTCGCTTGCGTCAATCTTCGCCACTATGAACCACGGCGTCCCGCCGACTGGAAGCACGGCGGCCAAAACTCCGACCCCGCGATAATCCCTTCCCCACATTACCCCCTCGAAGCCGCCGACCGCCCTCGCGGCGGGCAGGTCGGCCGTCGTCACAGGGATTCTCAACTTCAGCGCCGTATCCTTTTTGTGGCGAAGCTCGTTAAGATACACGATCTCGTCGCCTTCTCGCTCCACAAGGAGCGTCTCCGCGGTGGCGCTCGGCACCGGCCAGCTTTGAACGAGTGGGAAGAGAAAGCGAACGGGGTCCACAGCCAGAAGCACCGCCCCCTTTACCGGCTCACCCGCGGCGTGTCTGTCTATGAGAGGCACAGCGATATGAATGTGAATAACGTTTTCTTTTTCTTCCCGTTCAAGATCGGAGACCGTCACCTTCTTATCATTCACCGCCCGAAGGATCACGCCCTTTGCCTCTTTGGAGAGGGGGTAGGCGACGGACGGATCGGAGATGACCGGCTCTCCCAACGTATCGAGCAGCCGAACTATAACGTAATCGTAGTTCTTTCTTAAGGAGTTTAAGTAATCGGTGATATCCGTTCTCAAATGCGCGTTTTTTCTGTCCGTAAGATATTTTTCGACCTGATGTATGAAGATGGAGTTCTCAAATATGGTTTCCGCGTCGCCCAAACGCTCCTTCCACCAGCCGGTCAATTCCGTTCTCTTGAGCTCCGCAATGGAGAAAACGGTGCTCTTCTCTTTGGCTTCAACGGCGGCCCGCTGCCTCGCGTAAAAAACGGCGCCGACGGCGATGATGCCCGCGGAGAGCACCATGAACACCGCAATAAAACGCCACTTGAGAGGAGCGCCGACATTTTGCATATATCTCCCCCGCCTCCTGCTTTCTGCTTCCTGCTTACTGCTTACTGCTTCCTGCCTCCTGCTTTCTGCCCACTGCCTCCTCCGTGAGCCAGTAGATCCCGAGCGTTCTTATCACAGTTGCGAAGTCCCTGTAATCGATCGGCTTTCGGACAAAATTGTTCACGCCCAGACCGTAGCCCTTTATGACATCCTCTTCCTCCACCGATGACGTGAAGATCACGACATGCAACTGTTTTGTCCTCTCATCGTTCCTTATCCGCTTCAGGACCTCAAGGCCGCCTATCTTGGGCAGGTTCAGGTCCAGAAAGACGAGGTCGGGCCTCATCGCTTTTGGCCCGAAAAGCTTGTCGCAGGCCTCTTTGCCGTCCTTTGCCGTGATCACCTTGCTTCTGATATCGAGCTTCCCCAGCGCCAGCAAGACGAGCTCCGCATCGTCGGGATTGTCTTCCACAAGAAGAATCGTTTTATCTTTTTTCTTCATAGCGATGAGCGATACAGCATATCAGGTTATCAGAAGATCAGTGAGCGGGATATCAGCGTATCAGGATATCAGGCGGCGCTCATGCTGATGATCTGATCCCCTGATCTCCTGCCCACTGGTCCCCTGATCATCTGATCTCCTGCCTTGCTTCATCATCGCCCCTATAATCACTATGCTGCCGCAACAGGCAGCCGCACCTTGACGGTCGTTCCCTTGTCCGGTTCGCTTTCAACTTCTATCGTTCCGCCGTGGGCCTCTATGAACTGGCGCGCTATCGTAAGGCCCAGGCCCACGCCGGTTGGCGTCGTGGAAAAAAGCGGATCGAATATCTTCGGCAAGTGCTCCCTTGAAATTCCGACGCCGGTATCTTTGAACTTTACAACCGCCTCGTCCCCCTCCGCGGAGACGGAAATCACCAGATCCCCTCCGGAGGCCATCGCGTCGAATGCGTTCCTTATGATGTTATCGAAGACCTGCCGGATCTGGAAGAAATCTATCATCATAGAGGGAAGGTCCTTGTCGATCTTCGTGCTCACCCTTATGTTCGAAGGCACGAGCGCGGACTTGACGCTCTCCGTCGCCACCAGATCGAGGCGGGAAAGTTTCCTTATCGGCTCCTTGGGCCTCACGAAATCGAGCATGTTGTTGAGAACGCGGACGCAGGCGTCCACTTCAAGGTTGATGAGGGAAAGATGCTCCCCCATCTTTTTGTCGCCGTTCTTCTGGCAGATGGTCTGCATGAAATAGACGGAATTCTTGATGCCGGTCAGCGGCGTGCGAAGCTCGTGAGAGATGGACGCGGAGACCTGACCCAGCACCGCGAGCTTCTCCTGCTGTACGAGCCGTTCCTGATACTTCTTTATCTCTGCGGTCCGCTCTTCGACCTTCCTCTCGAGGTTGACGGACCATTCCTGAAGCTCGGCGGTCGTCCTCTTGAGCTCGTCTTCGGAGCTCCTCCTCAAAGTCACGTCCTGCATCACGCCCAGCATGCGGATCGCCTTGCCCTTGAAATCCGGAACGAAGAAACCGCGGTCGTGTATCCATATGTAATGGCCGTGCTTGTGGCGGTAGCGGTACTCGACGTCGTAGGGCACGAACGTCTGCTGGGCGATGTCCAGAAGTTTCAATGCGCGCGGCCGGTCGTCCGGATGGATCGTCTCCGCCCACTGATCGATGCCGAAGCGCATCTCGTTTCCTCCGAATCCCAACACCTCTTTCGTGCCGCCTCCCCAGATGATCTCCCCCGTCTTCACGTCGTAATCGTAGATGACCTGCCCGGAGGCCGCCACAATGATATCATAGCGCTGTTTCCACCCGGATATCTCGTCGTGCGCTTTCTTCCTCTCCGTGATGTCGGTGATGGTCCCTATCATCTTGTAGGGCCTCTTGTCCCCGTCCCAGAAGACCACGCCCTTATCCGAGACGAGCATGTAGGAGCCGTCGCCCTTTTTGATGCGGTATTCCTCGTAGAACGGCTCGCCTATCGTCAGGTTCCTCTCCGAAGCGGCAAGGACGCGCTCCCTGTCGTCGGGGTGTATGATCGCGCTCCAGGCGCCGAAATTCCGCGGCATGTCGGAAGGCCTCATGCCGAGCTTCGCCTCGACGTCGCCGTAGAGCTCCAGACGGTCCTGCGTCTTGTCCCATTCGTATATGATGTCGGACGTAAGCTCCGAGGCGACCCTGAAGCGCTCCTCGCTCTCGATGAGTGCGTCGCGGGAACGCTTCATATCCGTGATGTCCACGGCCGAAGCGAGCACCGCCGTGACCCTGCCCCTCTCGTCCTTGACGACGCCGGCGTTCCAGACGACGTCCCTGTATCCGCCGTCCTTCGCAATGAGCCGGCCCTCGTAGTCCGAGACGGAATCAATCTCTCCGGAAAGGAGCTTTGAAAAAAGCTCGCGCGCGCGCGCGTGCCTCTCTTTCGGGAGAAAAGATTCCATGGGCGGCTTGGCGTCGATGTCGCCCTTTCCATAGCCCATCAGCTTGCAGAATTTCTCGTTCACGAACACGACCCTTCCTTCTAGATCGAACACCATGAAGATCGTCCCCGCGAGATCTAAAAATGTCATGTCCGGCAGCTTCAGATCCCTCATTGCACCCCTTCCGAGTTAACAGGGAGCGCCACCCTGAATACTGCGCCCTTCCCCGTTTCGCTCC
>DYJF01000012.1:30016-35030 GCA_020723205.1 Bdellovibrio sp. | reverse complement strand
GTGCATTTCCACTATCCTCTGGCAGACCGAGAGCCCCAGGCCCGTGCCGTGAGGGGTCGTCGAAAAGAGGGGATCGAATATCTTCCCGATATTTTCGGCGGCGATGCCGACACCCGTGTCCTTGAACTCGATGACGGCTTTCTCGCCTTCCACGAACACCGAGATCGTGAGCATCCCCGCCATGGGCATGGCGTCTATCGCGTTCTTTATCATGTTGTCGAAGACCTGCCTGATCTGGAGCGGGTCCACAGAGACCTTGGGCATGTCCTTATCGTAGTTCTCGATCACGTCTATGTGCGACGGTATTATTATGAGCGACAAGCTCTCCCGGGCGATGCCCTCGAGGCGGCACGGTTTTCTCACGATATCCTTCTGCCTCACGAAGCCCAGAATGTTGGTGATGACCTGATTGCAGGAGTCCACTTCCTTGTCTATGAGAGAGATGTGGTCGGAGACCTTCTCGCCCTGCTTTTCGAGTCCCAAGAGTTTCAGGAAATATACGGAGTTCTTTATGGCCGTAAGCGGCGTGCGCAGTTCGTGCGAGACGGAAGAGGCGAGCTGTCCGACAAGGGCTAGCTTCTCGGAACGGATGAGCTTCTCCTGCGACTGCCTTAGGTCCTCCGTCCGCTCCCTGACCTTCGTCTCCAGCTTCTTGCTCCACTCCTCGAGGTCCTGTTTCGCGCGAAGGAGCTCCTGTTCGGTCTTCCGCCTCGCGACCACCTCGTTCTCGAGGGTCGTCCTCTGCTCGAAAAAACGCGCTATCAGGCGGGCGACGTGGCCGAATTCGTTCGTCTTTTGCTGCATTCCGGTTATCGGCATGGGATCGCCCAGCGTCAGACTGTCCGATATGTTCTTGAGCGGCCTCGTCACCCAGAATACGAGCGAGACCATGAGTACGCCCAGCACGGAAGACGTGAAAAACACCATCAGCAGGAACTGGTTCCTGAAGGAAGTACGAAGTACCTTAATGGCCGCCGAATCGCTCCTGACGCAATAACGAGCGACCGGCCTGCCGTCCCAACCTTTGAGGTCCTCGAAGAACGCTATCTCGCTCCTAACGCCCTTCGCTTCGTGTTTGTGAACGGTCGTGGGCGGTTCGACCGGCTCCACGACCGCCTCGAGAATGCGGGAAAGATCGGCAAGATAACCGGCATCCCATATCTTTCCCACGAAAAAGTAGCCGGCAGGCGGCATCTTCCTTTCCACATCGTCGGTCGGATGAATTGTGGCTCCCCATATCTCGATCACCCCCTGACCGGCGTCAGCAAAGAAGTGCGAGAAACGGCCGTCGGGAAAGAGCTTCGCGATATCGGTCGTTTCAACGGGAAGTTTTTGGGACACGGGAACCTTCGGCCTGCTCGCCGAATATACAAGGTTCCCCCGAGCATCGTAGACCCACGCGGCGTTGCTCTTGTACGAATCGAGACTCGTGTCTATGTTCGCCTCGGCCCACCTCTTGTTCCTGTTCGAGACGAACGAGACCATCTCGTCCCAATAGGTGTAGTCATAGGCCTGCGTCTTGAAGGCCACTCCCTTGAGCTCCATTACCTCGACAAAGAGCTTCTTTTTCTCGTCCATCCTTGTCTGGAACAGAAGCCCCATACGGTTCAGCTCGGAACGCCCGTAGACAAGGAGAAAAACGCCGAAAAATACGGCGAGGAGGACCAGAAGCCCGATTATGCCCGTGCGTATCTTCATGTCACAGGTATCTTAACGGTGAACGTCGTTCCCTTGCCGGGTTCGCTCTCGACCTCAATGAACCCTCCGTGGGATTCGGCTATCTGCTGGCAGACCGAAAGGCCAAGGCCCGTGCCCTTGGGGAAGGTCGAGAAGAGCGGATCGAATATCTTCGGCAGGTTCTCCGGCGGTATGCCGATGCCGGTGTCCCCAAACTCTATCACGGCGTGGGGGCCGTTGACGAAGGTCGAGACCGCAAGCTCGCCGCCGCCGCTCATCGCCTCCACGGCGTTCTTTATCATGTTGTCGCAGATCTGCCTCATCTGCAGCGAATCCACGTGCATCAGCGGGACGTCCGGGCCGAAGTGCGTCTTGACCTTTATGTTCGAAGGCACGACCGAAAGAGATATGCTCTCGCGCACGACCTCGTTAAGATCGACCTCTTTTCTTATCGGCTCCTTGGGCCTCGCGAACCCCAGCATGTTGCTTATGACCTGCGTGCAGGCGTCAACTTCCTTGTTTATGAGAGACAGGTGCTCCGCGACCTTGTCGCTCTGATTTTCGACGCCGAGCATCTTCAGAAAATAGATGGAGTTCTTGATGGCCGTGAGCGGAGTGCGAAGCTCGTGCGATACCGACGACGAGAGCTGCCCCAAAAGGGCCAGCTTCTCGGCCCGGAAAAGCTTCTCCTGCGTGGCCTTGAGCTCGTCGGTCCTGCCTTTGATGCGCTGCTCGAGCGTCCGGCTCCAGTCCTCGAGTTCCGACTGCGCCTTCTTCAAGTTCGCCTCGGCGCGCTTTCTGTCCTCCACTTCCTTAATGAGACGATCGCGCTGTTCGAAGAACTTGACGATGAGCTTTGCCAGATCGCCGAACTCGCTCCCGTCGTTCTCGATCTTGTGAAGCACGGCGGGGTTCTCCTGTTTGAGTCCCTTCGTGAGACGCCTGAGCGGAGCGTTCACAAGCCGCATGAGCGTCACCACCATGATAAAAAGGGCGACCAGCATGAAGGCCGATAAAAAGATCATCTGATTGCCCGAAAGGCGCCTGATCTCCTTCATCGTGGCCGATACCTGTACCGCCTCCACCCATGCAACGGGGCTTCCGTCCCACGACTTGAGCACGCGTGAAAAGGCGATGACTCCGCGCTCCCTCCCGGCCGGTTCGAACGCAGTGCCTTGGCCGTCCGCCGGGACCAATTTGACGGTGCTGTCCGTGAGCTCCGACAGTTCGGTCAGATAGTCGTTGTCCCAGAGGCGGCCGGCGAAGAAATAGCCGCGTGCGGGCGTCTTTCTGTAACTGTCGGTGGTCGGATGGACCGTCGCGCCGCGGATCTCCATGAGCCCCGCGTGCGTCATTATGAAAAAATGCGCGAAGGAACCGCGTGTAAAGATATCCTCGAGTGCCTCTTTGGGAACGGGAATGTCGGTGAGTTTTGCGTCGTCGAATTTGTTGACGGAATAGGCGCGGACGAAGTTTGCGTCATAGGCCCAAGTTGCGGAAAAACCGTACGCCTTGAAGAGCCATACAAGATTTTCATCGGCCCACTCGGCGTCGGGTTTTGAAATGAAGTCCGCCATCTCGCTCCAAAGGGTGTACTCGTTGTTCACTATGATCTCGAGCGGCTTTCCCTTGAGCACGACGATGCGGTCGAAGTGCGCTTCCTCGTCATACTGCTTGGAGCGGAAGAGCAGGTCCTCGCGCACGACGTCCGCGTGCCTCATGTAAAGGATCGCCGAACCGAAAAAGACGGCGAAGAGCGCCAGAAAGACCAGAAGTCTTGTCTGAACTTTTTTGAGGAGAATCATATCAACCTCTCCTTGATGGCCGAAAGCATCTTTTCAAGGTCCACCGGCTTGGCAAAATACCCCTCTTCGCCGTCCAAAGAGATCCCTGCCGGCAGATCGCGCGAATACGCCGTCATGACGATGCACTGAATGGCGGGGTTCGTCTCCTTGAGACGGTCCACGACGTCCAGACCGTTTATGTCGGGAAGCCGGACGTCGACGATCACTATGTCGGGCGATTCGGCCGCGGCGGCGTCCAGCCCTTCCTTTCCCGTCGCGACCGCGCTGACCTTGTAGCCCAGCGAATCAAGGACGTCGCGGAGGGTCATGCGGATCGCGTAATCGTCGTCCACGATGAGTATCTTCGAAGGGTTCGGCATAATTTTATCTCCTGACCGTTATCTCACCGGTATCCTGACCTTGAAAGTGGTGCCGCTGCCCATTTCGCTTTCGACCTCTATCGAACCGCCGTGCGCCTCGATTATCTGCTGGCAGACGGAGAGCCCCAAGCCCGAGCCCTTCGGGAACGTAGAGAACATGGGGTCGAATATCCTGCGAATGTTCTCGTGAGGGATCCCGATGCCGGTGTCCTCGAAAGTAACGACCTCCTCCGCGCCGCGAAGCTCGACGCCGATCTTCAACTTCCCGCCGCCGGGCATCGCCTCGATGGCGTTCCTTATCATGTTGATGAAGAGGTGGCGCAACTGGCTCTCGTCCGCGTTCACCTTCGGGAGGTTCTCCTCAAACTGCGTCGTAACGCGTATGCTCGCGGGCACGATGGATACGGACAAGCTCTGGTGAATGAGCTCCGGCATGTCCGTCTCGCCCTTGACCGGCTCCTTGGGTTTTAAGAACCCCAGCATATTTCCCATGATCTGCGTGCAGGAGTTAACCTCCCGCTCGATGAGGGATATGATCTCGCCCTGCTGCGGATTGCCGTCGCCGACACCCTGCATTCTCAAAAGATAGGCCGCGTTCTTAATGGCGGTCAGAGGCGTCCTTATGTCGTGGGAGACGGTCGAGGCGAGCTTTCCCAGAAGATCGAACTTCTCGGTCCGCACCACCTTCTCCTGCGTCCTCTTGAACTCCTCGCTGCGCTTCTCGACCCTCTCTTCCAGCGTGCGGCGCATCTCCTCAAGGTCGGCCGAAAGACGTCGCATCTCCTCTTCCATCTGCGCGCGCTGCTCCATCTCTTTGTCGAAGCGCGCCTTCTGTTCGAAAAATCCCTCCACCAGGCGCGCGATGTGTCCGTGCTCCGTGTCTTCCGTCTGCAGGTCCTTTATCTGCGAAGGGTCCCCCTCCGACATGGCAAGCGATATCCGCTTCAGCGGTATGTTGACCCATCTAAGCAGGAAGAAAAGCAAGAGCCCGGAGACGCCGACGGAGAACACGATGAATATTATCAGCTGGTTCCGGAAGGAATAGTACAGTTCCCTAAGCGTCGCCGACTGTGTCTCCACCAAGGAATACATGACCGGTTTCCCGTCCCAGCCGGCAAGCGGCTTTGAGAACGATATGGTGCCGAAGGGCATCGGCTCGGCGCCTGAAGAGAC
>DYJF01000012.1:21742-30006 GCA_020723205.1 Bdellovibrio sp. | reverse complement strand
TTCTGGTTGATCGGAATGATCGAAAGCGGCTTCCCGGCCTTGTCGGTGATGTAGTAGCCGTGAAGCGAGTCGACGTCGAGCCCCGCATGCGAGAAGTGCGAGTCGTCGGCAAAGGTGTATTCGACCCCCGTGCCGTCGAGTATCCGCGGAAAATCGTTCATGAACTCCCTGTCCCACACGAGACCCGCAAAGAAATAGCCGCGCGGCGGAGTTTTTCTCATATAATCGCTCGTGGGCTGAATGGTGGCCCCCCTGATCTCGATCAGCCCCTTGGAGGTGTTGATGAAGAAATGGCAGAACCTGCTCTTCGAAAAGATATCGGCCATCGCCTCCTTGGGCACAGGCAGATCGGCAAGATCGGAGGCGCCCATGTTGTTGAAGGAATAGACGAGCGAAAAGTTCGTGTCGTAAATCCACGCCGCGTTGTCCTTGAAGGAATCGAGACTGGGATCTATGTTCTTCGCCGCCCACGCCGCGTCCCTCTTCTCCACGAACGAGACCATGTCGTCCCAGAATGTGTAGTCGGAGGTGTGCGCCTTGAGCGAGGAACCCTTGAGCTCGACGACCTCGTCGAAGAAGCGTTTCTGCTCCTCCACCCGCGCATTGACGAGGGCGTCTATCCACCTGATCTCGGAGCGCGCGTAGAGGATAAGGAACGCCGCGAACACGCCGACGATCGCCGCTATGAGCAGGATGACCTTTTTTTGTATCTTCATATTTTAGAACTCCATTCCCAGCGCCATGCCGCCGCAGACGATGGTCCTGTCCTCGACGTTCTCGCGAAGCTCGTCATCCATGAGAACGGAGAGCTCCATGTGCGGGCGAAGGAAAAAATATTTCACCGGATAATACGCTATCGAGAGGTTGAAGTTCACGACGTCGACCGCCGTCTTGGCCACGCCTACGTACGTCTCGTTGTACATGGATGATCCCCAGCCGAAGCTCAACTGGCCGGACAGCACCAGTTTTTCAAAGAACTCATCTTCGTACGTGATCCCCAGCTCGCCGAAATACGCCTTCGTGTACTCCTTTATGTCGAACGCCTGATTGGTAAAGGCGGAGAACGGTCCCCAGAAGTTGTAGGCGAGGTTGAGCGAAAGCTCGCCCGTCGAAGGGGAGTCGTCCTGATTGGGATAGAACCAGTACTCGAAGTGCGGCTCGACGGCGAGCTTGCCGAACTCGTAGATGTAGTTGAGTATGATATCCACCTCGTTGAACTCTCCCTGGTTCGCCTCTTCGTTCAGAACGAAGTTGGACCAGACCGAGAGCTCGAAACCGTAGGCGCCGATCCACGCGGAGGGCTGCATGACGGGGCCGTCGCTCCATGCGAGCCCCCGCCAGACGTAGCGGGAGATGAAGTCAACCTCGGCGCCGTAGTTCAACACCTTCTCCTCTTCCTTCGGAACGGCGACCTCTCCCTCTTCCGTCCCTTCCTTCTGCGCGAAGGAGTTGAGCGGCACAAGGACAAACACCGCCAACAGCAGAATAAAGCGTTTCATATCATTCCTCCAGATCGGCGGACGCCTCGGCCACGACGTCGGTCCCGATCGAATCGGCCTTCATGCCGTAGCCGGCCACGAGGCACAGATCGCATATCTGGTTCATGCGGCGGGGTATGCCGCCCGATTTCCTGAACACGAGTTCCACGGCTTCTTTCGAAAAGATCGGCTCTTCCCTTCCGGCGACGCGCAGCCGGTGCGCTATATACTCCGAGCTCTCCGCCTGCGTCAGCCCCTGAAGATGGTACCTTATGGATATCCTCTGCGAGAGCTGCTTGTTGTTCGTGATGTTGTGCTTGAGCTCCGGCTGGCCTATCAACAGAAGCGTCAAGAGGAACGCGTCCTCAAGCTGGAAGTTGAGGAGTAGGCGCAGCTCCTCCCAGACCATGAGCTCGGTGATAATGTGGGCCTCGTCAACTATCACGACCGTCTGCTTGCCGTCGCGCCTGTTGTTGAGAAGGACCTTTTCCAAGCTCTCGATGATGACGTTGGTCATGATCTCCGTTTTCTTTTGCGGAAGATCGGTGACGCCCAAGCCCGTCGCGATGGCCATCAGGAGCTCGACGTGAGTGAGCAGCGGGTTGCCTATGTACACGGTCCTGTAGACGTCCTTGCCCAGCTCCTTCATGACCGCGCGAGACAGAAGCGTCTTGCCGCAGCCGAAGACGCCGGTGAGCATGGCGGCCCCTTTGGCCTCGCGGACGGCGTAGAGAAGGCGCGAAAGCCCCTCCTCGTGCTCGGCGGAGCGGAAGAGAAAACGCGGATCTGGCGTATTCTCGAACGGTTTTTCCTTTAGCTTCCAGTATCCTTCGTACATATCAGCACCTCTCCCATACAAGGGCGGCCCCCGCGGCGAGATACGCCGCAAAGACGTTGTTCAAAAGATCGGACAGATCGAAGACCCCCTTAGGATAAAGCGACTGCAACGTCTCATCAACGACGCCCGCCGCCGCGGTCAGTATGATCGCAAGCGCATAGGCGTAAAAACCGGTCGTTTTCGCTTTAAGCGCGCGCAGCACGAGCACAAAGAGCAACCCGTACTCCAGAAAATGGAGCCGGTCCTTGGGCTCGGCTAAGTTCAGCGCCGCTATCAGCAAAAGCAGCGCGAGTATCGCGACGTAGAGCCACGCATAATCGTTGCGAAGCCCGAACCTCTTAAGGCCCATCGCCAAAAGCGCCGTCGCCGCGACGACGTAGACCGCCAGAAAGACGTGCGACGCGACCCCTTTCATCTCAAAGACGCCCGTGACGCTTATCACGAAGGTCGTGACGTAGATCAGCGCCACATATGCCGCCACCACTGCCCAGCGAACAAACATCATCATACCCCGAAGATACGCAACGTGTTCCTGAGGGACCGCACGGCGGCTTCCCTGTTCAACGGCTCCAGCGTCAGGACGATCTGACGGTCCATGGGGCGAAGAAGCTCCAGAAGTTTTTCGAACTTGAAATTGCCCTCGCCCACCGGCAGATGTTCGTCGTGTTTTCCGAAATTATCGTGCAGGTGCACCTCGGAAAGCCGCTCCCCAAGCAGCTTGAACCATTTCGAGATGCCGACCTTATAATACCTGTTGAAATGACCGACGTCGAAGCAGAACCTGAAGCGCTCCTTTGACAGGCCGCCCATGATGTCGCACAGATGGTCCGGCCTCTCATGAAAGATGTTCTCGACCGCCACCGTCGTCCCCATGTTCTTGGTCTGCGCAAGGAGATGATCGAAGTACGCGATGTTCTCGTCCACCCATTTGGGGTAATCGCTCTTTCTCGTGCGGTATTTCTCGAAAACGGGATGGCAGACGACGGAATGGGCCCCGAAACGCCGCGCCAGCGCGATCGTCAGATCGGCCACTTTGCGCAACTGGCCCTTCGCCACCGCGTCGAAAAGGACAGGGTCGTTCGTTGCGTACGGGGCGTGAAGGGTGGGTTTCAGCTTCTTCTCCGCCACCCAACCTGCCATCTGCTCTATTGACGTATCCGACCTTGAGTCGAGGTCGTGCCTGTCCAGATAGACCTCCGGCACGACCTTGTGTTTTTCAAAAAAGGCCGCCCACTCCCCGTTGAAGTCACGGGGCGACACGCGGCAATGCAGGCAAAAGGAGGCACCCATTTCACTCCTTCTTCAGTATTTCCCACCATTTGGGCTTCGATTCCTTCTTCTTCGCCTCGTAGGCGTAGCCGTAACCGTATTTTCCGCCGTAGTAGCCGCCGTAATAGCGGTATGACGGCGCGAGCTTCATCTCCTGCGCCTTGATGGAATTGAGCACAACACCCAACACCTTCGCGCCGGAGTTGAGTATCATCGATTTGGCGCGCTTGAGCGCCCCGCGCGCCGTCTGGCCCGACTGATAGACGAGAACGACGCCGTCGGAAAGCGGCGACAACACGAGAACGTCGGAGACCGGAAGCACCGGCGGGCAGTCGAGGATGATATAATCGAAGTGTGTGCGTATCTCGGCCAAAAAATTCTTCATGTGATCCGACTGGAGAAATTCCGCCGGATTCGGAGGCACCCTGCCCGCCGTGAGGATCGAGAGGTTGTCTATGCCGGGGGTCTCCAGAAGTCTCGCCGTATCGAGGTCCCCGACCATGAGGTCCTCTATCGTTCGGACGGCCCGCCTCCATTCGATGTCGCCCGCGATGATCTCCGCAAGCCCCGGCTCGGTGCGCACGCCGAAGAGGTCGGCGATGAACTCGCGGCGAAGGTCGGCGGAAAGCAAAAGCACGCGATGACCGCTCTGCGCGATGGCGATCGCGCAGTTGGCCGCGGTCAGAGTCTTTCCCTCGTGCGGACCGGAGCTCGTGATTATGAGCACCTTGTTCTTTTTCTGCGAGACGGCGAACTGGATGTTCGTTCTAAGGGTCTTGTACGCTTCCGCGGGAGGCGACGTCCCGCCGCCCAGCGTCACGAGGAGCTTTCGCGCCTCCGTTATGCCGAGCCGCGGCGGAGGGGGAATCATGCCGAAGAGCGACGCCACGGAGAACCTTCTCCTTCTTATTGTCTCCGCCTCCACATAAGGGATCACGCCGAGTATCGGGGTCTGCAGGAAATCCTCGACGTCCTCTATGGTGGCGATCGACGTGTCGAGGTTCTCTTTCACGAACGCCAGCACGAGCCCCAAAAGCAGGCCGACCACGGCGGCGATGAACGTATTCAGGGCGGTGCGCGGGGCGATGGGCGCGCCGGGAACGGGAGCGGGATTCACTATCGTGACTCCGCTCACCTCCTCCGCCTCGGTGATGCGCGACTCCTCGAAACGCTGCTTGAGCATGGAATACAGCGCGGTGTTCGTGTCCACGTCGCGCTTCAATTGCTGGTATTTAAGCTCCAGATCGGGGCTGGATGAGAGCTGCAGCTGAAGCTCCTCTATCTTCGCCCTGGTCTCGATCACGTCCGGATGCTGCTCGGTGTACTCCTCGAGGAGCGATGCCATCTCCAACTCGAGCGACACCAGCTGTTGCTGCATCGCCGCGATGGCGCTCGCCTTATCCGACGTCTCCTTGAACTCTTTGAGATCCTCTTCGGAATCGACCAGGCGCTTCGAGATGTCAATGAGCTGTTGCTCGACGAACTCGCGCACCGACCGGGCCTGCTCGTTCTTTTTTCTCAAGCTCCACGTCTGATAGGCGTGGGCAAGCGCATTGGCGATGTTCGCGGCTTCCTGCGGATCCCCCGTCTCAACGTTTATCTCCACGATGTTCGTGTCGCGCACGCGCTCGATACCGGCTATGGAACCCATGATGCGGCCGGCCTCGGAGTTCACCTCGCCGTCGGACATGCCGGCCCTTATCCAGCCGAGATATCTCCCCGCCTCCTCCGCGACCGGCTCGCTCCCTATGACGCTCGTCTGGGCGTCGACGTAGTCTCCCTCCCACGGGTTATAGTACTCGGCCTGCCCCGTCGCGAGCGAGCGCCCCCATTCCACCATCACGGTCGTGGACGTCCTGTATGTGGGAGGCGTCGTGAAATTGCGATAGAAGACGATACCGCCGATGATCGCTATGGCCGCAAAGATCACGGCCTTGCGTCTGCGTATGATGCGCCAATAATCGGACAAGCTTAGGAGTTCTGATCTCTGCATCGTTCGTCAGGGCGTACCCTTATTGATGGCGTCTATGTCGCGCGCGAACGTGGCGCCGAGCAGCAGGTTCGAAAGCGTCGGCGTAAGCTGCTTCATGTAGTAATTGAACGAGGCCGCCGCGTTCCTCGGAACATAAATGATGTCGTTGGGCATGAGCGACGGGTTCTGCCTCTGGTCGCCCCTCGTGAGCGCCATTGCGAGGTTCAAGCGCACGGGCCTGGGATTCTGCAGTCCGCCCCTGATGAGGATCGTATCCGCCTTAACGGCGTCGTCGGTGAAACCGCCCGCGAGCGCTATCACCTCAAGCACGCTTCCCTGTCCCGTCGGGCTGTAGACGCCGGCCGCCTTGACCTCTCCCAAGACTATGACCTTCGTTCCGCCGAAACGCCTGATGGCTATCGAGACCTCGGGGTTCCTGATGTACACGCGAAGCGCCCTTGTCACTTCCTGGTCGAACTCCGTCAGCGTAAGTCCCACCGCCTTGATATCTCCCACGAGCGGATACGAAATCACGCCGTCGGGACGGACAATGACCTCTTTGGGGGCGTCCATGCCCTTCGCGCGCCAGACCGACACCTCGAGGATATCGCCCACGTTGATGCGGTACGGCGGTATATCCCGAAGGCGAGACTCCGGCGACGCCGCGCCCTCCTTCCCTTCGGAGAGCGCAGAAACCGGCGCCGTGTTCCTGACAGGCGTGCAACCCAGCCAGAACACAACGCAGATAAGCGCTGCGGCAAATAACCTTTTCATAAATTTCAACTCGCCCTGTCTTACGCCTGCTTTTTCTTGAGCAGGATCAACAGCAGGAAAAA
Source organism: Bdellovibrio sp. (assembly GCA_020723205.1). Lineage (GTDB taxonomy): Bacteria > UBA10199 > UBA10199 > 2-02-FULL-44-16 > DYJF01 > DYJF01. The sequence goes on along the minus strand of DYJF01000012.1, from coordinate 23,613 downwards.
CGCTATCGTGTCCAGAGAAAGCGTGACTGCGATGACCTGATAGTCCGCCACCGCCAGCGCGTTCCATCCGAGGACGAACCGGAAGACGAGCATCAAGATTGTTCCCATATTTTCCCCCTTTTGAACTTTTTCTAACTCGGACTGCTATCTATTGCGGACGTTACTTCTTCGTCCTTCATGACTGACGTTATCTGCACCGCAGCGTCGGAGGACAGGTCCAAGACGCGCGCGTGGTTCAACTTCCAGCCGGTCCTGTCGAAGACGATTTTTACCTTCGGTTTCAACGGATGTCCAGCGTTTACGCTCACGACCTTGGCTATCTCCCCCGTGGACAATTTCGCCCAGCTGCCAATGGGATAAAGTCCCACGCGGCTGATGAGCGATCGTACGGTCAACGCGTCGAACTTCGCCGCCTCGCCTGCCGCCAACATGTGCTTGAAGGCATCCGGGACCGACATGGCCTTGCGGTGGGGCCTGTCGTGAATGAGCGCCTCGAAGACGTCGCAGGCGGCTATCATCGTCGAATGCTCATGGAGACGACCGCTGCCGATCACGCCGTGCGGATATCCGGAACCGTCGAGGCGCTCGTGCTCCTCGTATGCCACCTTGAGCACCGAATCGCTCAACCCATTGATATTCTTCAATGTTTCAAGGCCCCAGAGGGGATGCTTGCGCATCGCTCTTACGTCCTCCGCATTGAGCGCGCCGTTCTTCCCGACGATGTCCATGATGCGAGCGCAGCCGATGTCGTGCAGAAAAGCGGCCGTGCCCAGCTCCCGAAGTTTCGACATGTTGAGCTTTCTTTCGGCGCCGGCCGAGAGAGAGAGGACGGCCGTGTTGACGGAGTGCGAAAAAAGGAAATTGCCGCCCGCGATCGAGGACGAGACCGCCGCGGCAAGGAGGCCCTCGTTGCCCAATACCGTCTCCTGCAAAAGACCGTCCACAGCGGCCGCAACGGCACCGCAATCTATGGCCCGGCCGCTTCGCGCGTTTTCGAACGCCTCTTCCGCAAGGCCCATCGCGCGTTCATAGGCGGAGCCGGCGCATACTTGAGCGGGCCCTGCCGGCCCCGCATCGCGCCTCTTATAAAGTTCGACGAAATTGAAGCTGACCTCGGGAACCGGTTCGTCCCGCGGCGCCTCTTTCTCCACCGCCCTTACAGGCGGGGTCTTTCCTCGTATGATATCCGCGAGCCGCACCATATCAAGCCGTCCTTGCCATCTGCGTTTCATCACCGTCCCGCCATTCATCCAGATCCTTCAAGGCGTCGGTAACGATATCTTCGTCTATCCTTTCCGCCTTTTTGCCGTAACCGATGAGCAGGCAGTAATCGCAGATATTGTTTATCCGTCTCGGCACCCCTTCGGAACCCTTGTGCAGGAGTTCCAGCGCAGCCGGAGTGAACACGGGGTCCTTCCGGCCGGCGACGCTCAACCTGTGTTCGACGTAGCTTGCGGTTTCCGATGCATCGAGCGCGCTCAAGTGGTAGCGCGTGGCCAGCCGCTGTTTGATCGGCTCGACGCTGAATATCTTCTTGCGCAGATCCGTCTGGCCGACGAGGATGAGCGTGAAGAGAAAGCGGTCGTTGCGCTGAAAGTTCAAGAGCAGCCGGAGCTCGTTGAAGTCGTTCGCGCCCAACACCTGCGCCTCGTCCACGATGATGACGGGAAGCTTTCCCTCGTCGCAGAGAGCGGCCAAGCGCTCGCCAAGCTTGTGCTGGAGCGAGAGGCGGTCCTTGCCCGCGTTTGAAACGCCCAGCTGAAAGAGTATCTCCTTCAAAAAATCGTTCTTCGTTATCTTGGGATTCAAAATAAGCACGGTCTTGAAGCGGCCGTCCTTGGCGAGCTCCGAAAGCAGCGCGCGGGAGGGGA
>DYJF01000012.1:12609-21685 GCA_020723205.1 Bdellovibrio sp. | reverse complement strand
CTGCCGTATTCCCCCGTCAGAAGCGCGCCCTCTTTGCGTTCGCCCACCGCGTAGAGCATGCGCATCAGCGCCTCTTCGTGTTTCTGCGAGCTGAACATGAACTGTGGATCGGGCGTGTTCTCGAAAGGTTTCACGTCCAGAAGCCAGTATGACTCGTACATAGATGGCATAAATACAATATATTGGAATAGTTCACAAGGATAATCATTTCGCCAACTTAAGTCCGGAATTGAAGCGTTGTTTCGTTGACATATACGGTCCAAACAATTATCCATGATCGCAATGACGGCATCACTTAAGGAAAGAACGTTCGTTGTCATCCTGGCCGGCGGTATCGGCAAGCGCTTCTTCCCCTACAGCACGCCCGAAAGGCCCAAGCAGTTCCTTCCCGTGACCCATCCGGAAAGGACGATGATACAGGAAACGTTTTTCAGAAGCCGGCTCATCGCCCCTCCAAAACGGTGTTTCGTCTCCACGAACGAGGACCTTGTTGCGCTGGCAAAAGGGCAGCTGCCGGAGATCCCCGACAAGAACGTTGTCGGCGAGCCGCTGATGAAGAACACGGCCCCTGCCGTCACGTATCTTGCGGCGATCGTCAAGAACAGGGACCCCAAGGCGGTCATGGTCGTGCTGCCGTCCGACCATTCCATCGAAGAGCCCGATATCTGGGCGGAGAAGATGGACGAGGCGATAGCCCTCGCCGACGAAGAGAAGATGCTCATAACGTTGGGCATCGTGCCCGATTCACCATCAAGCCAGTACGGATACATCAAGGCCTCCAAGGACAGCGTCGGCAACGCCTACATCGTCGAGCGTTTCGTTGAAAAACCGAGGACGAAAACCGCGCAAGAATACCTCAAGGAGGGCGGCTACTACTGGAACAGCGGGATGTTCGTCTGGCGCGTCGACGTCTTCTTCGACCTTCTGAACTTGTGCGCGCCGGAGCTGGCCGTTCCCGCTAGGGACCTTACTGCGAAGAGCTCCCGCGAATTTTTTGAAAAGGCGCCTTCGATCTCCATAGATTACGCGCTCATGGAGAGGACGAACGAGATACTTGTGCTGCCGCTCAAGGCGGGATGGTCCGACGTCGGCGGCTGGGACGCGGTCTCGAAACTCCTTGAAGAGGGCAGGATCGAACCTCCGAAAGAGGTCCTTGAGATCCTGAAGACACGCGGATGATCAACAAAGACGAGATATTCATCGTTTCAGGCGCGGCGCTGCTCACGCTCTGGGCGGCGATTCTCCGCTTCGTGCCGGCGGAGCACCGGCTCATCTACTATTTCTCGCTGCCTTTGATACTCGTCCCGCTCTTGTACGTCATACTGATGCGAAACAGATACACGCCTATGGTTGCAGTGAAGGGGCTTTTTCTGGTAGTGATACTGGCGATGGGCATCATTTCGTTCGCGCACGCGATACTGAAAGTGGACCTCATAAGATGAAGATACTTTTCATGCCGGACACGGGGACGGCTGGGACCGCGGAAAGGATACCGAACCTGAAGAGGATCCTTTCCAAGCGCCATTCGATCATCGGCGTAAAACCCGTCGCGGTGAAGGGCTCCTCGCGGTCGCGTTTTCTGAAATTCATCGAGCGAGTCTACGAACCTCTCAAGCTGCGCGAGATCTGCAGCCACCTTCAGGACATAGACCTCGTCTTCGCCAGCCAGAACCGTTCCGCTCTTCCGGCGCGCATGATCGCCGAAAAGCTCAAGCGCCCGCTCGTCTTCGACAGCCACGGCAATCCGGAGCTCTTGTGCGCGAACATGAGCGCCGGCCCCGTCTTCCGGATGCGCAACGTCTATCCGGAGAAGAAGCTCTTGGAAAAAGCGCGCCGCATCATCACCGTCTCCGAGATAGACAAGGCGGCCTACGTGAAGATGGGATTCGCGGCGGACAGAATAGACGTCATACCGACGTGCATAAATTTCGACGAAGTGAAAATCACTTCCAAGAAACAGGCGCGCGAGGAGCTCTGGATAGCGCACGAGAGACCCATAGTCCTTTTCTTCGCGGCGTACACCTACGCCCCCAACATGGAGGCGGTGAGATACATAAACAAGGAGCTCGCCCCCGCGGTACCCCATGCCGACATATTTCTGGCGGGTCGAGGCGACATTCGCGACGAGCACGCGGGGAACGTCACCTATAAAGGTTTCGTCAAGGACTTGGGGCTCCTCATCAGCGCGGCCGACATCTGCATTGCGCCGATCTGGCACGGCGTCGGGATACTTGAAAAGGTCCTGCAGATGATGGCATACGCGAGACCAACGATCGTGACGCCGTTCGCGAAACTCGGGATCCCGGAGCTTGACGACGGCAGAAACTGCTTCTTCGCGGACACAAAGGAGGCGTTCACGCAAAAGGTCGTCTCCCTTCTTGAGGCGCCCGACAGTGCGCAGCAAACAGCAGAGAACGGGGCAAAACTGATATCTGAAAGATACAACTGGCCCCTCTACGAGGAGCGGCTCTTCCGTGCGATCGAACGATCCTGAAACGGCGCCTTTATCCAAAAAGGCATTTTGCGGGGACGGCGGCGCCCGCGACCTTTCGACCTTCGCGAAATATATCGACCACCTGAAGACGAACGAGGGCCCCGTTCTGGACGTGGGCTGCGGACGGGGCATGGTCGTCCGTGCGCTCAAGGAGCTTCAAGTCGATGCGGTCGGGATAGACATCGTTTTTCACAAGTGGGGAGATATGCCCGCCGCGGTCGCCGACGGATTCGCGCTTCCGTTCCGCGACGGGACATTCGCCGCCGCCGGCTGCTACGCCGTGATCGAGCATCTTTCGGAACCCGACGCGCTCATCCGCGAGATGGCGCGTGTGATACGGCCGCGCGGCAAGATGGTCATCGGCTGTCCCAATATGCGCGGCGTTCTCATGTCGCATCCGGGGGATTTCGTCACGCACAGGGGGGGAGCAAAGCAGCGGGTCAAAAATCTCTTCGTGTATCTGACGACCCTCCTTCGTTCTTTTTTTTCCAAAAAAGAGATCCCTTTCGAAATAGTGAATCCCCCCGACATGACGAAGGCCCCTCTCCACGCATCCGATTACAACGCCCTGCGCGCCGTGAACTTCGTTACCGTGAAACATTTTTTGCGGCGGCTGGGGTTCAAAATTGTTTATATTTCCGCCGGAATGGAATATGCTCAAAGCCGTTTCAAACAGAACGTCATAGACGCGGTCGACAAGGTGCCCATATTGAGAGAGATGTTCGGGGGGCTGTTCATCGTGGCCGTAAAGAAATGATATGCGGGTTCTTATCATAACAAGCGGTTGTTACCCTTCCGGCGGCGCCTTTTCGCTGCGCGTGCACAGTTTGGCGCAGATGGCCTCCAAGGTGGCGGACGTCTCCATACTCTCCATATTCGATCCCAGAGACCCCCGCCTCCCCGGTACGAGGTTCCATCACAAGAAATTTCCGGAACCGTTCATTTCGAAGCTCGTGCGGACGGCCACCTATTACCGAACCGGCTTTCAAAAGATCGGCATAGGCGAAAGACCGGACATCATCCAGATCGAATCGCCGGCCCTCTTCGGTTTCGCGCGGCAGTTCCCCAGAACGCCCGTGGTGTTCGACGAGCACAACGTGTGGTGGGAGCTCGAGGCCTACAACATGCGTCTGGCGCCGACCATCAGGCGGCTTCCTTTCAAGGACCTTTTCATAAAATGGTTCCTTGGCCGCGCGAAAAGATACGAGATGGCGGCTCTCAAGCGTTCCTCCCGCATAATCGCATGTTCCGAAGCGGACGCGCGCGTGTTCGTGAGGGAGTGCCCTTTCTTGAAGGACAGGATAAGCTGCATCCCGAACTGTCTTGATGTCGGCCGCTACACGTACTCGCCCGGCGACGACGATGTCGTCCTTTTCGTGGGGGCGCTCAACTACTATCCCAACATCGACGCGCTCAACATAATATGCAGGGAGTTGGCGCCGCGCGTGAAGGCGGAGTTCCATATAATGGGAGAAGGCGAACCGCGCATGAAACTGCCTCCCAATGTGAAACTTTTGGGTCACGCGGACGACGCGCGCAAATACCTCCCGCGCGCCAAGGTGTGCATCGCTCCCTTGAGATACGGCTCCGGGAGCCGGCTCAAGATACTCGAGTATATGGCGACGGGAAAGGCGGTCGTATCAACGACAAAGGGGGCCGAAGGGCTCTCGGTCGAATCCGGAAGGAACATCTTCATCGAGGACAACATGGAAAAGTTCGCGGCGATAATAAACCACCTTTTATCCAACGACGAGGTCTCGGAGAACATCGGCCGCGAGGCACGGCAGCTGGTGGAAGAGAGATACGACTACCGCCTCTACTCCGCGACACTGGGAAAGATATACTCGAACCTCGCAACCTAAAGGAGCGCTTACATGGAACGCACGGGCGTCTCGATCATAATTCCGGTCTATAACGAAGAGGGGGCCGTCGGCTCCACCATAGCGAAGGTGAAGGAGGCCTTCGCGGCGGCAGGAGCGGACTTCGAGGTGATCGTCGTTGACGACGGCTCGACCGACAACTCCGCCGCCATGGCGGAAAATGCCGGCGCGAAGCTCTTCCGCCATCCGGTCAACACCGGCTACGGGAACGCGATCAAGACGGGCGTCGCGGGCGCAAAGTATGACATCGTCGCCATCGTGGACGCGGACGGCACGTATCCCATAGAGATACTGCCGCAGATGGCCGCCGATCTTTATTCGAACGGATTCGACATGATCGTGGGCGCAAGGAAAGGGAAGATCTATTACGGAAACTTCGTGATACGCTTCGCAAGGACGATGTTCAGGTGGCTTTGCGAGTTCACGACAGGCACATCCATACCGGACACCAACAGCGGGCTGCGCGTGATGAGAAAGGACCTCGTGACGGACTTCTGGAACGTTCTGTGCGGCGGGTTCTCGTTCACGACGACACTTACGCTCGTGGCGACCCTTTCCGGACGCTTCGTATCATACACCGACATCCGATATTTTGCGCGCGAGGGGAAGAGCAAGATACACTTCAGGCGCGACATGCTGCGCGCGCTGCAGATCATCACGATGGCGATTCTGAACTACAACCCCATCAAGCTCTTTCTGATAATGGTGCTGAAATTGTCGTTCATCGGCCTCGTCATGGTCGTCCTTGCGGCGCTCTTCCCGGAGCGGACGGCCCTCATCTCGCTTGTCAGCGCGTTCCTGATGGCGGTATTCGTGATAACCGCGCTGGGTTTTTTGGCCGAACAGCGAAGGATGTCCTTCCCCGACAGGAGACTCGGACGTGGGAAGTAAGACCGAATCCCATCTCGATTTTTACCGCCGCTGGCACCGGCTTGCGGCGCCCTATTTCAGGTGGCAGTTCGAGCAGTTCGAACCGCACATCGGGCGGCGCGTCGCGGACATCGGCTGCGGTCTCGGCAACCTGACCCGCTTCATGCTGGACCGCGAGCTTTACGTGGGTGTGGACCCCGACTACGAACTTCTGGGGGAGATGGAGCGCCGCTACGGCGACATGAAGAACGTGGAGGCCCTAAGCGGCGACATCGTCGATCCCCGATGCCGCGATCTTCTCATAGGCAAGAAGCTCGACACGATCATCTGCGTCAACGTCCTTGAACACATCAAAGATGACACGCTCGCGCTCAAGAACATGGCCTCCGCCTTGCCCTCCGGCGGAACGCTTTGTCTGCTCGTGCCGGCCATGCCCTCGATCTTCGGAACGCTCGACCGGCTCGACGGCCATGTCAGGAGATATTCAAAAAGGGACCTCTCAAGAAAGCTGTGTTCCCTTCCGCTCACGATCGTCAAGTTCCATTATTTCAACTTCATGGGCGCGTTCGGCTGGTGGTGGAAGGGACGGGTCCTCAAAAAGGAAAGACAGAGCAACAGCGATTATAAGCTCATGAACCTTTTTATCCCCCTCATGTCCCGGATGGAAAAGGCCCTAGCTCCCCCACTGGGATTGTCGCTCGTCGCCGTGGCCAAGCGCAGATGAGAGCGGAACGAGACACGCCGCCGCAAGGATCATGATGAAAGGGACCGCGGGAAAGAGATAGCGGGAACCGGAATCCACGAGCACCGCGGTCAGCACCGTATAGGCGACGGGCAAAAGCAGGACGAACCTTTGTTCGATATGTTTCCTGACCTTAAAAAAACCTATGAAGGCAAAAAGCAGGACGCACCACGAATAGACATAGCGGAGCATTATCCGCACGGCTGTCCCTAAGCGGTTCGCCTCCTCTGAAACGCCCATCCAGCGCTCGAACCTCTCCGAATACGCGAACGGGACTATCTCGAAGAACGACATCTTCCAGAGCTCCAAAAAACTTTGTGCCGCATAGACGAGCGGGCGCCGTTCGATAAGACGATACGCCTCTCGCCTCATCTCCCTGTCCGCCTCGAGCTCGGAAAGACCCTTCGCGCGCAGATCGAGATAGTACCTGTCCCCCGTCATATAGATATTGTCAGGGCCGATCTCTCCGCGCACGGTCAGGCGACCGTAATCTTCCGGATAGAGCTTTTTGCCGAGCGTGTCGGAGACGCCGTAAACCGCGTGCATCAGCATCTCTTTCGGAGTGTATTCGGTCCTCATGGCGCGCCACAACAGGGTATGGCCGGAACGCGTCGTTATGAACGCCACGCCGAAGAGCTTTTTGTTCCGATACAGCCAAGGAGAAAGGACGGCCGCGAACACGAAGACAAGGACGAGACCGTGAAGGAGGTTTTTCTTCCAGCCGGCCCTTTTGTCGAAGAGCATCACGGCGAAGACGAACAGCGGAAAGAGGAGAAAGACCGCGCGTGTGAGCGTCAGGGTCGCAAGGAGCGAGCCGCCCGCCGCCGCGAAGATGAGGCCATGCCCCTTCGATAAGCGGAGCATCATAAAAATGAAGAGCGCAAGCAGGAAGAGCGCCAGCGGCTCCGTGGCAAGATAGGCGCAAAAACCGGCGAGCGTGGGGTCCGCGGCGACGAGAATTCCGGCTATCAAGGACACTTTGGGAGAAAACCAGTTCTTCGCGATGATATATATGAGAACGGAGGTGAACGCGTGCAGGAGCGCCTGAAAGACGAGCACCGCTTCGTGATGATAGCCGAAGACCCTGTAGACGGCGCTCACAAAAAGCGGATAGATCGGCTCTCTTGACGCGGTCGGTTCATAAGGCGCTTCCATCGAATAGGTGAAGCCGTTCCCCTGCGCCAAGTTCCAGCCGAGACGGTCGTAACCGGCTGCGTCGTCCACGACCTTCTGCGGGAAGGCGAACGAGAGCACGAGGGCCGCGAGAAGAGCGGCGACAAAGATCACGATCGCGCGTTTGTCATCGAGTGGTTTCATAGTGGACTTCCTTGAGCGTTGAGAAGCCCCCGAAGACGCCCCTCGCCTTCAGGAGCAGCGCATAGACGACGACCGTGGCCGCAAAGACGCCCATCTTCGGAAGGACGGCCAGACGGTTCATGACAAAAAGATTCGCGACAAGAGGCGACCCCAGAACGACCACTTCAAAAAGCCGCGCCCATTTTACGGCCATCCCCTGCCGCGCAACATAAACGCCCATCAAGATGCACAGCGCATAATGAAGCGCGAGCGTCGCCCACACCGCGCCCGCGAGCCCGAACCGGCCGGTCAACAAATAGAGCAACGCGACGTTCACGACCGCCATTGCGGCCCAGATGGCCGAGAGCGCGCGGAACTTTCCCAGATAGTTGATCGTCCCTACGAATATCCCTCCGGCGAGCTGCGCCGCAAGCACGAACGAGAAAAGCGTGAGGAGCGGCGCGCTGTCGCCGTATTTCGCGCCGAAAAGCATGATTATTATCTCGCGGGAGAACGAGGCGACGAAGATCATGGCGGGCATCGCCAGGACAATCGTGCCCCTTACGATATCACCCACGACCTTCTTTGCGCGGTCCTTTCCCACGCGGCCGAGCATCGGCAACACGAAGGCCCCCACCGGAAAGAAGCCGGCGGCCATCTGAACGACCGCAAGACACACCCTGTACGACGCAACACTGGACACGGCAAGGAGCGCGCCTATTACGATGATGTCCATATAGACCGTTGACGCGTACGCAAGACTCGAGGGCGCGATCTCCAAGGCGCCGCGCACGATCCCTCTGCGGTCTATCTCTCCTCCTTTTCCTTTCAACCGCGAGCCGACGAGCGCCTCTGCGATGATGAGCGCCGCGGCAAGTCCCATGATCTGCGCGAAGAGGACGCCTTCGATGCCGAAGCCCGCATGGAGCAGGAGCGCGACCGCGGCAAGCGTGATCAGTTCTTTCGGGATCCCGGCCTTCAAAAAGAACGGCTTTATCTCGTTCAGGCCCACGAACGTCCAGTTGAAAAAAGAGTAGAGCGACATGAGCAGAAAGAGAAGCGAGCCGATTCTCAATAGCGCCGCCGCCTGCGGCTGGTCGTAGGCCCTCGCAATGAACGGAGCGGCGATGATGATAAGCGCCGCGAACACTACGGTTATCACGGCATACACGTTTCGCGTGAAAAGATATGCGGCGTTCGCCTTGCCCGGTTCATTTGCGTAATGTTGCGAGATGCTCTTCACGACCATCGTCGGATACCCCAGATTGGATACGAGGTTCACGAACCCGACGATGGCCAAGATGAGCGCCAAGAGTCCGTAGTCGTCCTTGGCGAGGAACCTTATCACGACGATCCCCGTGACGGCGGAGACGATCCTCAAAAAAAGGTCGCTTGCGGACTGGTAGGCGACGTTCCTTATGAACTGCGTCACTGCGCTCATTCTTTCGCGGCCCTCCCGCTCAAAAGTTCAAGCATCTTGTTCTGATAGTCTCCGTTCGACATGGCCGACGGTATCTCTATCGTCGCACACGGGACACCGGCAAAGAACTCCTCGAGGATCGCCCTCGTTTCAGCGCCTATCCTCTCAAAAGAGAACGACGATAACGCGGCATAGGCGTGCAGATGGCGTACCGACTCGGACAACTCGTGGAGAAGCACCTCGGAGCAGGTCTTGGCGAGCGCCGCGGCGCCGATCTCTTTGACGAAAAGATCGCCGGATCCCGAAGACACCCTCACGAGATTGAACACGCGGTCGACGACGCCCGGTTCGGCAAAACAGCCGCCGCCGAATAT
>DYJF01000012.1:6907-12599 GCA_020723205.1 Bdellovibrio sp. | reverse complement strand
TTCCGCGGCGGCACGCCCACCGACGGTGTCTTTCGCGATTCGAGCGCCCTCTTTAGAAAACGCGCCGGACGCGAATCGTGCCGCTCGAGCATATCGGTCATCCTCGTCAGCACGGCGGTCTTCCTGAACGCCTTGTCGACGACCGGGTCCGAAATACCCAGCATCTTCACGTGATAAGGATAGACCGAAAAATCCTGCGGATAGCCGAATATCTTTTTGTTTCCCACTATGGTCATGTCGTCGCCGTAGAGCTTTCCGCCTGCGAAGACGATGGCGGCCGCAAGAGTCGTCTTTCCTATTCCGCCGAACGCGGGAAATAGATAGCGGCGCCCCTTGAACTCGAACGCCGCCGCATGGACGAGCGAGTGCCCCTTCTTAAGAAGCGCCAGATGCACGAAAAGACTCACGGGAAAGGGAAGAAGGTCGCAATATATCTCGAACCTCTCCCCTTCGAGGCGGTAGCAGACCCGCTCCGACGGTATCTTCAAAAAACCGCCGCTGAAAAAATAATAGTCGCCCATGACCGCTTCGCCCGTAAGCTCCGGTGCGTCCTTGAAGTCCCCTACGATAACGTCGGGATCCTCAAGGTCGCCGCTGGACTCAAACTCCGCGAGCTGGCGGGAGAGCCCCGTTAAAAGGAGCGGGCTTTTCGTGTCGGCCCTCACGCGAACCAGTCCGTGTATATCGAAGTTCATTTACAAAAGCCCCTTCATAAGATCCTGCCAGCGCCTCTTGAAAAGTCCCAAGGAATAATTCTCTTCGACCGTCTTACGCGGACCCGCCCTCATCGACGACGCGGCCATGCGGCGCACCGCTTCCACGAAGGCATCTTTGTCATGGCCGTCCAATACGATCCCCAAAGAGCTATCGTCAAAACCCCCGGGGAAATTGTGAAGGACATCACGGCTCACGATCACGGGGAGATTCGATGCCATCGCTTCGAGAAGGACATAGCACATGCCCGATTCGTATCTTGACGGGTGGACAAGGAAGTCGGCCGCCCTGTAATATTTTGCCGTCGTCTCGTGCGCGATTTTTTCACGCACGACGACGTTTCGTCCGGCGACGTTCACGGACCGCGGCGCGACTATGACGAATGTCACCTCCGGATTGGCCCTTGCCGCCTCCGTCAATATGTCAAAGCCCTTCGCGTATTCGATGCGTCCGACGTAGAGCGCTATCTTACCTTCCTGCGGTAGGCCGAGCTCCTTGCGTTCCGCCGCCTTGTCCCCCGGGAAGAAGATGCCTGTGTCCACGCCGAGCGGGATGACGTCCGGATAGGAGAGGCGGTAATATCTTTTTATCTCTTCACTCGTATCCTCGCATATGGTGACGCGGCGGTCCTTCCTCGCCCCGCTTATTCTTTCGACCAACCCCCACCAGCGCCCCAACATGCGGTTCTTGCGGTCGATCACGGCCGGCGACCGGCTGAAGGCGGAGATGCAGAAATTGAGGACGTGCACGACCGGAACATCGGGCTTTTTGAAGACAAACGGCAGGCCCATCGCCCCCTGCGCTATCACGGCGTCGAACCCGACCTTTCGGTGCTCCTTCATGAACGCGCGCGCGACGGCCGCGCTCTTCAGAATATCCTCCAATCGGAACCACCTGAAGCGGACCCGTGCGGGAAAATCGTTCGCAACGTCGGCGGGTGTGAAAAAGCGCGCGCCGGGAAATGCGGCCCTCAAATGCTCGCCCAAAAGTTCCGTCCCCTGAAGCGCGTCGCCGAACGGCGCCACCCAGAGCACGGCGATGCGGGGGTTATCGCGAGGCACCGTACCCTCCCATGAAGCTTCTGACCCTGATCCTAAAAAGTCCTAACAGCACCTTGAAGGAATCCGAAAAGAGATGGACGGTGCTGACACGCCTGTAGGAATATACCACCGGCATTTCGCGGATCTCAATCCCCATCCTCTGAATGAGAAATACCATCTCGCTGTCGTGAACAAAGCCGTTCTCCTTCGCCCTGCTGAAGAGGAACTTCACCTTTTCCGCCCTGAAACACTTGAACCCGCAGTGCACGTCCCCGGCGCGCGAACCCAGGAGCAATCTCACTATAAGGTTGAAGACATAGCTTATCGTGTGCCTCAAGAAGATACCGAAAAAATATTTCGGCGATATTAGATATATCGAATCCGCAAGGCGCCGGTTGCCTATGACGGCGTCGGCTCCCCTTTCCATCATTTCATACGCTGCCTTGATATTATCGACGGTGAAGGTCAGGTCGGCGTCGGTCACAAGAATATAATCCCCGCCGGACTCGAGGACGCCCCTCTTGACCGCGCACCCTTTTCCAGAGTTCTTCCCGATGCGGATGAGCTTGACGTCCTTGCGCGGCCCCATCCAGCGTTCAACTTCGACCGCGCTTTTGTCGCCGCTTCCGTCGTCAACGACGATGATCTCATACGCGTAGCCGTTCCCGCCCAGATATCTGCCGACGGAATCAAGCGTCTTTGCGATGAAAGCCGCGCTGTTGTAGACGGGGATAACCACCGATAACATCTTCATCGAACGGTCCTTATCAGTATAAAATTATCGTCTGAATGGACGACGGCGCCGAAACGCTTCAGGCCCGCAGACAATCTCTCATCAACAAAGCGCAAGTTCAACAGAAGAAAATCGGCGCCGTATCTTTTTATCGCGGCCCGCCTGAACTCATCGCCCGTATCGGTAGCGAAAAAAATCTGATCGTCCTTGGACCTCGCAAATCCGTCGGGGACGAAGGGATTGAAGTGCCAGAACATCGAGACGCTCTTGCCGGCAAATGACGGCGTGAGCCACGCGGTGTGCGGATCGCTCAAGACCACCTCGGCATCCCCGACATGGCGCGGTAAAAAGGAAAATTTTCCGAGAAACCGGTTCCCGATATTGCCGGCGGCGCTCGGCGCCCCGGCCAGCACTTCTCCCATCGAACGGTAACCGGCGTACTTGAGGCCTATTTTTGCCCCCTGATATGCGACACAAAGGGCAAGCAAAGCGACGTACGCGTGAACGAAACCTTTCTTTTTCTCAACGACGGCGTCCCTCACGAACAATCCTATGAGAACCGCCGCCACGAACGCTGCGAAAAAGACATATCTGGAACCGACCGAATCCTTTGTGAAGAATGAGACGACATAAACCGCCGAACAGGCAAAGAGCCAGATCGCGGGGAACACATGCTTTTTCTTTGCGGCGTAATATAGCGCGACGGGAACGCCGAGCAGCAACGGCCCCATCCTCAAAAGGACCTCCGAATGAAGCTCCGACGAATAGGGCGTGCCCTCGGCCATAGACAACAGTATCGCCCTGAAGAACGGGAAATAGGGCCAAAGCGCCGCAAGCGGCACGGCCGCGCCCAGGGCCGCGACCGCGATCGCCCTCTTGCCCATGCTCACGCCGCTTCTAAAAAAAACGATGAGCGAAACGCTCAAGAAACAGAAAGATGCGGTGATGATGTGCGTCAGCAGGATCAGCTCGAAGACGAGCAGGATCGAAAAAAGCGTCGCGGCACGGCCAGTCTTTAGAAAACGCAAGACCAGATAAAAACAGATGAACGTAAGTCCCATGGCGAACGCATAGGGGTAACAAAGGGCCGTCCTTAGAAAATCAAGATCAAAACAGCCGCTGAAATCCCAACCCTTGCCCCAAAAAAATAGCATCGTCACAAGAACCGGAAGCGGCAGATCGTCGTCCGAAAAATATTCCCTTATGAAAAGGGAAAGTCCGCCGGCGATTATCAGGAAGTTCACAACGCCGGCGACACCAAGAACATGAAAGATATCGATTCCGGTCAGCTTGTGCACAAGCGCCCAGAGGACGATATACGGGGAATACCACGTCGAGGGGGCCTCCGAGAGGATATGCGGGTTCGCGGGATGGATGAAATTTCCGGCTATCTCCCTCAAGCTCGCCGGATAGGCCCAGAAGTCGACGTCATAGTAGTACTGGTAAAAGAACACGCCGGTGACGACGTAAAAGATCGCCAGCAGCAGGACGACGAACGGATATTTGTGCTTCATTATATAGCGCATTTTTCAAGATACGCGCGGCATTTGCCTATTTCCGGCATAAAACAATCGTAAAAACGGTAGAATGAGAACGATCTTGCAAGACCGAATACGTCACATCGGACCGAGCGGAAGAAGAATTGAAGCACCTCTTCGATCTCGGCGGCGGTATTTATATGGTCATGGCGCATGATGACGCCGTAATCAAGGCCGTATCTTTTTTTGAATTCGCGGCCCGTGGTGAGCTTCCAGCCCAGCTTCCACAGCAAGGTCCCTTCGCTGGGGATCCCGGCGCGGAGATGCCCCCCTTCCCGCAGCAAGAGGCCGGCGCTCGCTATCATGCGAGGGAGGTCCTCCACGTGTTCCAGCGTCGCAATGCTTATGATCCTTGCGTAGATCTGTCCTCTTGGGACCTCCGATATGTCGCTGTAAACGTTCCTTACGCTGGAAAGCGCGGGAGACGAGCCGAACGACTCCCGGAACGGCTCGACGATGTCATACGGTTTAGTGTTCTTTTCGAACTCGAGATGGTTCAAGGGACCGGCGCCTATCTCCAGCGTGGGGACCGTTCCGGTCGCACCGGCAACATCGCGGGCGACCTTGCGGTGCATCCATGCCTCCATCTTCTTGGCGAGAGAGGAGACCTTCGTGAGACCCAGCCGGTTCTCCTTGTAATGACGGGCATAGATAACCTCGTACTCCGGAGGCAACGCCCCCCTTTTTTTAGGATATTTATCAAACATGAGCGTATGTCTCATCCCATATGGACGCGATCTCGTCCCACAGATAGAACTTTTCGACCCTGCCGCGGGCGGCCGACCCCTTCATCTTGATAGCCGCATCATCGTTGAAAAGCGCCTTGAGCGCGCGCTCAAGATCGACGGGATCACCGTTCTTGAAATAACACCCCGCGTCTCCCAGCACCTCGATATTTTGGGGAATGTCGCTCGCGAGGACGCAGCGTCCGAAGCCCATCGCCTCGAGAACAACGCCGGACGCGCCTTCGAGCTCGGAGGGCTGCACGAAGATGCGGGCATTGGAATAGAGCTCCTCTTTAATCTCTCCGTCCACGAAACCCGTGAATATGACATCATCACCAGCCATGGCCTTGAGTGACGCTGCGTAGTCGCCCTCCGTGATGGCGTCGCCGGCGATGACAAGCTTGAGATCCGTCTTGAGCCGGCTGAACGCGCGAATGAGATATTCGCAACCCTTCCCCGGCGTGAGGCGCCCCAGAAACAGGATGAAGTTGCCTTCATCAAGGCCGAAGACCTTTATAAGGGCCGGTTCACGCAGCGTCGCTATCACGGCGCCGTTCGGGATATAGAGCGCGTCCCGATGATAGCGAATCCTGAAATGATCGCGGACGACCTGCGAGACGACGGTTATTTGGTCGGCGAACTTCAGCGCCGCCCATGCCGTAAGCTTCAGGATTGTCCTTGAGAAGGGCCCCCACTTTTTACCCTCCCAGTCCAGCGCATGTATGGTCACGACGGTCCTCTTTCCGAAAAAGCGCGCCACAACGCAACAGAACGCGGAGCCGAGCCCCTGAAAATGTATCACGTCATATTTTCCGAAGACGGCTTTGAAGGTCGCAAGCATCGCATATACGGGCGTCCCCAGATACTTGTTCCTCACGGTTCCGACCAAAACAACGCGGATCGCAGAATATTGCTTATCATCCTTGGCATACGGCGCCTGCG
>DYJF01000012.1:0-6897 GCA_020723205.1 Bdellovibrio sp. | reverse complement strand
CCTGCGTGTACACGGTGACGTCCCATTTGTTGGGGTCGAGCCGTGTCACGACCTCCGTCACATAGTTGTCTATGCCGGCCGGATAACCCAAGCCACGAATACCTATTATCGCGATCTTCTTTTTTTCGCTCATAAGAGTTTTTCGTAGACGGCGCTGATCCTTTCGTAATGAAGTTCGGGCCCGTACTCCCTCTCAACCTTTTTTCTCGCCTCGCGGCCCATTTCGACCGCGCGCCCCCTGTCCTTAAGGAGCATCTCCATCTTTTGGGCGAGGTCCGTTTCGTCGCCCGGCTCGAAAAGGAGCCCCGTTCTTCCTTCCTCGACGAGCTCTGGGATACCTCCGATGCGCGATGCGATCACCGGCTTTCCAAGGGCGAACGACTCAAGCACGGAATACGGACAGTTCTCGTACAGGACGGAGGGCACGATGCACGCGACCGCGCCGGAGACGATCCGCGCGAGCTCCGCGTCCGTCATCTGCCCCAAGAACTTCACGTTATCCGCGCCGGCCGCCAAGGCCGCTCGCTTGAGATCTTTTTCCATGGGTCCGGTTCCCGCGATCAGAAGATCGGCCCTTCCCTTGAAATTATTCGCCGCCGCTACCACCGTGCCTATTCCTTTCGACGATTCAAGCCGCCCGAAATATAGAAAATATCCTCGATCCTCAAAACACGGTTCATAGAGCGACGTATCAATGAAGTTGGGTATCGTAACTATCTTCGAAGGCGATATTCCGTGGTCAACGAGCTTGCGCCTGAAAAAATCGCTGGGGGCGATGATAATATCAATGTTCTTATTATAGATCCCCAAAATGCGGTGGAGATAGAGCTCGGCGCACCCCGTAAAACTCGCCGCCCACGAATCCCCGATGCACTTGTTAAGAAAGCACTCGTAGAACCGGTTGAACCGGCACCTCTCGCACACGGCGTCCTTGATGAACATCCTGTGATTGGGGCAGATGAGCTTTAAGTCGTGCGCCGTGAATACGACGGGCAGTCCCGCATCTTTGAACGCGACTAGGATCGAAGGCGAAAGAGCGCCGTAGATGTTGTGGCAATGGGCGAGCCGCGGGCGCGTCTTCCTCACAAGGGCTTCCGCCCTGCCCTTGGAATCGGACGAATAGAGCGTTCGCGCGGCGACCTTCGCCTTTTCGACAAATCCCAAAGATCCGATATTGTCGGGGTCGAACGGCCTTGCGAAGAACTCGTCGTATATGGAAGCGACGTTCCTCTCATCCCTTGTGGAAAAATGGACGACATCGTGGCCGTTTCTTGCGAGCAGCTCCATGAGGCCGAAATAATACCGCTCCGACCCTCCACGCAGATAGTGGTAATTGTTCGCCTGCAGGATCCTTGGCTTCGGAATGTTCACGGGCGAATGACCCCCTTCCCCAGATGGGCCATGATCTTCCTTGATAACACCCAGAGGGCCGCCTGCGCGATGTTCTTCCTTATGAACGGCGTCACCGTGCAGGCCATCCAGCACCGGCGCGGACAGCTCGATGCGAACCTCCTTGCATCGACGGCCGCGGCAGATTCCCAGATATCATCGAACGTTTTTTCCGTGAGGTTCCCCAGCTTCATGTCGAGTATCGGGCAGATGTAGATGCTGCCGTCGGGGTCCATGAAGAAAAAGTCGTCGGCCGCGGTGCAGGACTTGAGCGGACTTAGGCCCTTGCTGTAATCGTAAAGCCCCCAAAGATAATACGCGCGGACCCAGTTCTTTGCGCTCCAGCTCTTCAACTGGTCCCCTGCCACCGCCTCAAGCTGTTCCTTCAATTTTTCGGTGGATCCGACGGGCCTGATCGTGTCTATGCAGAAAAATATCTGCGCGTTCTGCGCTATCGAGACGGCGAACTGGACCTTGAGGCGTTTCGATATGTCGTAGACCGCCTTCAACTCTTCCACGTTCTCGTCAAGAATCGTGAAGGCGAGCCCCAGATCCTTGACGCCCATCTTCCTGCATATATTGATCGACGTGACGGCGCGGTCGAACGCGTCGCCGACTCCGCGGATCCTTCCGTGCGTCTCCGCCGTCCCGTCGAGCGAAACCCTGACGCCGATATCCCGTTTCACGCGCAAGAGATTCGAGAGCTGTTCTTCGATCAGCGCCGGCTCGAGGCCGTTCGTGGAGATGACGATACGCGGGTCGCCGCAGGCGGCCTTCACGGCCGCTATTATCTGGGCAAGGTCCTTTCTCAAGAAGGGCTCGCCGCCCGTGATGTTCACCGTCTTGAGCGAGGCCGGCAGATGCCTGTACACGGACGGGGCAACACCCTTCGAATGTTTCTGCTTCCAGATATTGCACATCGTGCAACGGCCGTTGCAGTTATATGTGACCGCTATCACCGCCTGTTTGGGCCCGCCCATCACGTCTCCTTTACGATCTTATACTCCCTTAGCTTGGCCGCCGTATCTCTTCCCCAGTAGGTCAGGGTCAGGGCCGTCAGGAACCAGAAGTAGAAGGATATCTGGCGGAGGTCCAGATTTATGTAGCCGACGTTCGAGAACAAAAGCGCGGGTATCATTCCCAAGATGCCCAAGGCGAAGCCCTTGAAGCCGTCGTCGTCGCTCGCCTGATACAACCGCCACACATATCTGAAGAGATTTACGAACATCCAGATCAGCGCGCAAAGACCCAAAATTCCGTATTGGCCCAAAAGGGCAAAGAAGCCCGTGTCCGCGATGGCAAAGGAATATTTGGGCCCCATGAGCGGGATCCTGTATTTTTTGTATCCTTCATTATAATTGAATGCCTCGCCGACCGGAGAGCCGAACGATCCGGGGCCCGTGCCTATCAGCGCGTATTCGCTTCCCAGGACCTTGGGCCCGAACTCGGACATCACAAAGAGCCGGTCGACCTTTCTGCTCCACTTGAGATATTGCGACTGGAACGGCGAGGCGATCTTCTCTATCAGTGTTGCCTCTTCCGTTACGGCCGGCGATTCGATGCGATACTGGCTGACCATCAGCGCGAACATGAGAACGCCTGCGGTCAACAAGAGCATCAACCTCTTGTTCCTCCTTATGTACGCTATCGTGAACATCCCCAGAAAAAAACCGTACGTCGCCTGCCGCGAATAGGAGAAGAGGATGCACGGGGCTATGAAGACGAGAAGCCGCGCATAAAACTTCTTCATTCCCGCCGACGTGTGCGCGAAGCCGGCGACCATGAGCGCGAAGAAGACCATGAAGACGCCGTATGTGTTGCGAACGAGCATCGTCCCGTAGGCGCCCTTGTGGTCCGCCCACGACAGGCCTCCGGATATCCTGAAGCCCTCGTAGTAATAGGGCCTGCCAGGGGCCAAAAAGTGATTGAGGGAAGAGCCGGGCCCCATGGCCGCCTGCGCATATCCCAGGCACGCCTGTATGACGACAACGACGAGCAGGACCTTCATAAGAGTAGTGATCGTCTCCGTGTCCCACTCGGACGAGCTGATTATCATTATGAGATAATACATGACGGCGAAACGCAGAAGCTGTCTTAGCCCCACGAAGGCCATGAGGGGCGGCATCTGGTTTATCACAACGGAGAGGATCGCGAGCAGGACGAATACGAGAAGCGGCATGTTCACCGGATTGTTTCGCAGAAGATCCAGATTATATTTTTTTGTGGCGAGCTTCGCGAACACCGCCAGTCCCAGAAGGACGAGCATCATGTCGCCGGAATATTTGAGGAAGAGATAGAACGCGCCCGGCACGTATTGCAAAATGGTCTCCTCGAAGGCCAGATAGACCGCGTATCCGTAAACGGCCAATTTCGTGTGGAAGAAGAAAAGCAGGAACACGATGAGCCCTATCAGCGCGAAGGACAGGTCGGGGTTGGAGGCGATGCTCGCGCCCGCGACGATAAGCATCGTCAGGTAAAGAAGCGTCGGTATCATTCCGAACCGCGATGTCAACGAATCTTCAGCCATGAGAGGGTCCAGTCAGATAGCTCCTGTAAAGTTCGGCGAATCTTTTCGCAACGACCGGCATTCCGTAAGATCTCACCAGCGAGAGCGCCTCGAGTCCCATCCTCTTGCGCTCCGCCTCGTCCCTAAGAAGAGAGAGAACCCGCGCCGCCATCTCCTCTTCGTTTTTCACGATATATCCCGTCCTTCCGTCGATCACTACGTCCTTGAGCGCCCTTTCGAACCTCGAAATGACCGGCTTCCCCGCAGCCATGGATTCGAGCGCGGCGAAGGGAAAAAGACCTCCCTCCGTGGGTATGAGCGTGAGCATTGCGCGGTTGTAGAACGAGTTGAGCTCTTTTTGGGAGATATGCTTGGTGTGAAGCGAAACGTTCGAACCGAGCCCCATCTTCGCTATCGTCTCCTCCACATGCCGCCTGTAGGGTCCGTCCCCCTTGATGACGAGCTTCGCCGACGGCATGTCCTTGACGACCAGCGCCATGCTCCTCAAGAGAAAGTCCATCCCCTTGTCGGAGGCAAGACGACTGACGACCAGGATGAATTCCTCTTTTTCGGGCACGGGATAGAACCTTTCAGCCGTGTCGACGCCTGTGGGCACCGGTTCCGATATCAGGGGATAGCCCATCCTCCCGAGGAAGGACTTTGCTGCGCCGCTCCTCGGTATGAAAACTATCTTTCGCGCCAGAAAAAGACGAACCAGACGGAAATACGCCGCCTGAAAGGGTTTGAGCCACCAACGCGACGAGTAGCGGTCCTGTTCCTGCCATACAAAAATGCGTTTCGCGGCAAAGCACGCGACGAACGTGGAGGGCTGCATGATATCCGACGACTGTATCACGTCGTAGCGGCCCTTCTTTAATCCGCGATAGAGCCCCGTCATCAGCGGAAAATATGCTGGCGGAAAAAACCATTTGAGAACCGTCTTGAGATACACCACGCGCGGGGAATTCCCGCCATATACCGTTCTTTGCGGCCTGTACACATCGGAGACAAAAACGTCGCATTCGTGACCGAGCTTCGATATCTCTCGCGCGAGTCTTAAAAAATTGACGTCCTCATCGGTCTCCATAGGTTCCAAGAGAGTTCTCCCGAACAACCCCCACCAGTGGGCCGGCCGGTCCACCGTTTTCGAGATGGGATTGATGAGGGCGATTCTCATTTTGGCGGATTATAAGTGTTATAACGGCCATGCGCAAGGACATAGAGGGCTTGTAACACCGTGCCGTCTCGTGCTATGAACGGTTGAGAAGCAGGGGGATATTTGTACCGCCAGCAACGCCACATCTACAAACGGCTCAACAATCTTACGGACGCCGTGATAACCGCCGCGTCCTTCATACTCGCCTATCATGTGAGGAACAATCTGGCCGCGACCGCCGCGTACGCCTATCTCGGCCGCCTGGCAAGTTTTGAATATTATGCGACCATATTCGCGCTATCGTGCATCATCTGGCCGCTCCTCACCAACTGGCACGGCCTCTATTCGACCCACACGCGGGACTTAAAGAACGACGTCATCGTAATATTCAGAAGCTCCGCGGAGGCGATGCTCCTCCTCATCGCGATAAGTTACCTCTTTCAGCTTGCGGTCATCAGCCGCGCGCTCATCGTCGGCTTTGCCGTCACCAACTTCGTTCTCCTGTCGCTGAAGGCGTCTCTCATCCGTCTCTATTCGGCGTACCAGCGCTCGCGCGGAAAGGGCCTCAAAAACGTCATTCTGGTCGGAGAAGCCGGGTCAACATCTAAAGTGATCGGCCT
Source organism: Bdellovibrio sp. (assembly GCA_020723205.1). GTDB lineage: Bacteria > UBA10199 > UBA10199 > 2-02-FULL-44-16 > DYJF01 > DYJF01. The sequence goes on along the minus strand of DYJF01000012.1, from coordinate 1,226 downwards.
TTTGAAGGGCAGACCGGAACTGGGCCTCAACGTCGTGGGCGTCATAGGGCTGGACCAGCTCGCCGGAATAAGAGATCTGCTGCACGGTCACGCGATAGATCAGGTCGTCTTTCTTGTCGGCCGAAAGACGCTGCCCGACATAGAAGAGGCGATGTTCATCTGCGAAGAAGAGGGCGTCGAGGCGTGGCTCGCGACCGACCTGTTCGAGCTCACCCTTTCGCGCCTTGAGATAGAGGAGCTGGGCGACTTGCGCTTCATCGTCTTCAGGACGGCGCCTCCCCTTTCGTGGCAGATGGTAATAAAATATTTTCTGGATATCGCCTTTGCGGCCCTTTTCTTGACGCTTCTCTCTCCGATCTTCCTCGTCACCGTGATTCTCATCCGGCTGGGATCCAAGGGACCGGCTTTTATCAGACAGGAACGGGTGGGCCTTCGCGGCAAGCGCTTCACGCTCTATAAGTTCCGGTCGATGATAGATGGCGGGAAGGTCACGTCCATCGGGAGATTTTTGCGAAAGTCCGGAATGGACGAACTTCCGCAGCTCATCAACATACTGAAGGGGGAGATGAGCTTCGTGGGACCGAGGCCGCACATCCCCGAGGAGGTGGCGCTGTATGTGCACGGCTGGCAGCGCAGGCGGCTTTCGATGAAGCCCGGCATAACCTGCCATCGCCAGATATTGCATCCCCAGAAGGTGACGTTCGACAAGGGGATGGAGCTCGACCTGAACTACATTGACAACTGGTCGCTCGGGAAGGACATTGCGATTGTGATAAAGACGATCCCACTTATACTTTCAAGGTTCGGCAGAGAGCGGATCGATAATTAAGGTGCCACAGGTCTCAGGTCTCAGGTCTAATGATATGTGTGGAATCAGCGGTTACATAGGTTCAAAACAGGCGATGCCGATGATACTGGCGGGGCTTCGATGCCTTGAGTACAGGGGCTACGACTCTGCCGGCATGGCCGTCTGGGACGGGAAGCATATCGGCCTTAGGCGTTCGGTAGGGAATTTGGACGTTTTGCAGCGCCTTCTGAAAAAGAAACCGCTCAAAGGAACGGCGGGCATCGGCCACACAAGGTGGGCCACGCACGGCAGACCGAGCGAAAACAACGCCCACCCCCACTGCACGGAAGATATCGCGCTCGTCCACAACGGCATCATCGAGAACATGGCGCCGCTCAAGGCGCGGCTGCAGGCCAAGGGGATCCGGTTCCGCTCGGAG